>CBDUON010000048.1:0-14459 GCA_965368835.1 uncultured Eudoraea sp.
GTGGCTTCAGTAAATCAAAAAACCCATAACTTTCGTTATGGGTTTTCTTTTGCGGAGGAAGAGGGATTCGAACCCCCGGAGGTGTGACCCTCAACAGTTTTCAAGACTGCCGCATTCGACCACTCTGCCATTCCTCCTTAGCGGCAGCAAATATAAGAAGCTTTTTTTGTTCTCAGAAGATTTTTTTTTAGAATAATATACCTTTCCCATAAGGTAGATACGGAATCTGAGTTGAACCTTTGAGGTCTATCTCTGCCTGTTAGTAAATCTTTGTTATTTAAGGAATTAAAAAAAGGACCATATTATTTTTTTCATTAAATTCAAGGTATTCAAATTATGACTCCTTAACTATGGCAAATTTCAATCTGAACATCAATGGTAAAAACACCCAAGTAGATGTGGATCCTTCCACCCCTATTCTATGGGTATTAAGAGATCACTTAAAGCTAGTGGGCACAAAATACGGCTGTGGCATATCACAATGCGGGGCCTGTACTATTCACCTTGGTGAAACGGCAGTTCGCTCCTGCCAGTTGTCCGTTTCCGTGGTAGGTAACCAGCCAATAACCACTATCGAAGGCTTGTCAGAAAACGGGGATCACCCTGTTCAACAAGCCTGGTTAGAACACGATGTACCGCAATGTGGCTATTGCCAGGCGGGACAGATCATGAACGCTGCAGCGTTTTTAAAGCATAACGAAAATCCTACAGATGAACAGATAGATGCTGCCATGAACGGGAACATCTGCCGATGTGGAACATATACCCGTATCAAAAAGGCCATCAAGACCGCGGCCAATACCCAAAACGTATAATTGCCAGCTCACTATTAATACAACTATCATGACTAAGATAAAAACACACTACAACAGACGTTCATTTATAAAAGTATCCGCCGCCGCCGGTGGAGGTATGCTTATTGGCTTTAGCTGGCTCAACAGTTGTAAACCAAATTCGCCTGAGCTACAGGCCGGTGTTGCAATTCCAAAAGAATGGTTTGAGATCAATGGCTATATTAAAATAGGTGAAACCGGCATGGTAACCATCTATTCGCCCAATCCTGAAATAGGTCAAAACGTACGAACTTCTATGCCGATGATCGTCGCAGAAGAATTAGATGTGCCTTGGGAAAATGTGGTAGTTGAACAGGCTCCTCTAAATACGGGATTCTATCAAAATCAATTTGCCGGAGGTAGTCTTTCTATTCGCTTAAGTTGGAACGCCTTGCGTATGGCCGGTGCAGCTGGAAAATATATGCTAATGGAAGCCGCCGCTAAAGAATGGGGCTTACAAAAAGGAGATCTTACAGCCAGTGAAGGTGTAATTAGTGAAATTAATGGAGAACGTACAATTACCTATGGTGAAATTGCCTCAAAAGCTGTTGGTATTGAGGTTCCTGAAGAACTTGAACTAAAAGAACCCAAAGATTTTAACCTTATTGGAACAAGTCAAAAGAATGTGGACGGCATGAAAATAGTGACCGGAAAACCTCTGTTTGGCTGGGATTTTCACAGGGATGGGATGAAACTGGCAATGATTGAACATCCTCCTTCTTTTGGGATGAAAGTAAAGGACTTTAATGTAGAGGAGATAAAAAGTATGCCTGGGGTAAAAGATGCCTTTATTATCGATACTACTATCGAAGAACCAGGTATGTTCGACGAAATGGGATATCAACAATTAGTAGCTATTGTTGGTGAAACTACCTGGCCATTAATGCAGGCAAAAAAAGCACTTAAAGTCAACTGGGAAACCGTAAGCACCCTGGAAAGTTCTAATATTCACAGAGAGCGATTAGATAAGGCACTCGCGTCTGGAGAAGTAACGGAGAGCAGAAGAGATGGTAACCCCGAGGCAGCATTTAAAAAGGCCGCCAAGGTAATAGAACGTTCCTATACGGCACCTTTTATTGCACATAACACCCTGGAACCCATGAATTTCTTTGCCAATGTTACGGCAGATTCTGCAGAACTCATTGGTCCAACCCAAACACCGGAGGCTCTTGAAGGTTCTGTCGCCAAATTACTAGGTCTGCCGCTGGAAAACATTACGGTAAATATGACCCGTATGGGTGGAGGTTTTGGCCGAAGACTCTATGTACATTTTGGCCTGGAGGCCGCAGCTATCTCGAAAAAGATAGGAGGCCCGGTGCAGCTTATTTATACACGGGAAGATGATATGACGCAAGGTACCTACCGCCCTACTTATAAATCTGTCTACAAAGCCGGATTGGATGAAAATAATAAACTTATAGCCTTTACCGTTAAA
This sequence comes from uncultured Eudoraea sp., assembly GCA_965368835.1. GTDB lineage: Bacteria > Bacteroidota > Bacteroidia > Flavobacteriales > Flavobacteriaceae > Muriicola. The sequence goes on from CBDUON010000048.1 coordinate 2,269, forward strand.
GGTGCCGGATTACCCGATGGACCTGTATTTCCGAACAGGTTTCCAGCTGGTACCGTCGATAATTATTCCGCCGAAAAAATAAAAGCAGATACTAACATTACCACAGGCGCATGGCGGGCACCAAGGTCTAATTTTACCGCAGGTGCAGAGCAATCGTTTTTAGATGAAGTAGCTGAACTGGCCGGTAAAGATCCTATCGATTTCCGATTAGAATTGTTCGAAAGAGCTATCAATGATCCTGTTGGTGCAGAGCATGAGTATGAAGCGGAACGGTACGCCGGTGTTTTAAAATTGGTAAAGGAAAAAGCCAATTGGGGCAAAGCTTCCGCTGGAGTCCATCGTGGTGTTGCGGCCTACTTCTGCCACTCTACATACGTTGCAGAAATATTCGATATGATCATAGAAAACGGGCAACCTGTTGTTCAAAAAGTATGGTGTGCTGTTGATTGTGGAATCGTGGTCAATAAAGATGGGGCAAGGAATATGATTGAAGGTGGAGTAATTGATGGTATTGGTCATGGTATGTACAGTCAGTTAACTTTTGAAAATGGAGCTCCCAAAGAAATGAATTTCGATAAATATCAATTGATACGTCATTCGCAGGCGCCCAGGGAGATAGAAGTTTTCTTTGTTGAAAATGAAATTGCACCAACCGGATTAGGAGAACCAGGTTTACCTCCGGCAATAGGAGCATTGGCCAATGCGCTTTACAAAGCTAAAGGTGTGCGTTACTATGATCAACCCTTTATGGGCACAGAAAGACGCGTCATAGGTTAATAAAGATCAGAGTACCTGAAATCCATAGGCAAAAGGGTCATCCTCATCTATAGTGATACGGTTGAACCCGTATTGTCTTGCCCAGCCTTGAATCCCGGGAATAATGGCTTCCTTATCCCCTACTTTGGTAAGGCCTTCCACACTTCCGGTAAACTGAGAGCCAATGATGCTCTCATGAATAAACGGAGTGCCCACTGCTAATTTACCCTGGGCATACCACTGTGCCATTCGGGCCGAGGTACCCGTGCCACAGGGCGACCTGTCTATAGCCTTGTCACCATAAAATACAGCATTCCTCGCGGTAGACCCCTCATGAATAGGTGTTCCCGTCCATAACAAATGGCTAACATCACGGATGGTTTCATTTTCCGGATGAATAAAGGTATCAGGATACTTCTCATTGATCCGCCTTCTAATTTCCGGACTGATCTGAATTAGCTGACTGGCATTAAAATTCTGCAAGCCTTTAAAATTTTTTTGAGGATCCAAAATAGCATAGAAATTCCCTCCATAGGCCACATCAAATATCAAATCTCCTAAAACAGGACAACGTATCTCCAGCTTTTCCGCAGCCAAATAAGAAGGTACATTGCGTAATCTCACCCACTGTACTTTTCCCTTTATTATTTCATAGGTAGCTGAGATAAGTCCGGCCGGGGTCTCCATAAGGATTTTCCCTTCAGTTTTAGGAATAATGACCTTCTCTTCAATGGCCATGGTAATGGTGCCTATAGATCCGTGCCCGCACATGGGCAGACATCCACTGGTCTCTATAAAAAGTATCCCGAAGTCGTTTTTAGTATCTGAAGGAGGGTACAAAATACTGCCACTCATCATATCGTGCCCTCTTGGTTCAAACATGAGCCCTCTTCTTATCCAATCGTATTCGGCGAGAAAATGCTGGCGCTTTTCACTCATTGTTTTGCCCTCTAAAACAGGGCCACCTTTTATAACTAGTCGGACCGGATTTCCGCAGGTATGTCCGTCTATACAATGAAAGCTATGTTGCGCCATATCTACCTTAAAGTTTAGCGCGGGTAAGCGTACCGTCTACCCTTCTCAGAACCTGTAAGGGATTGGCATTTTGTAAGGCCGATGGCAACAATTCATCCGGACAATTCTGGTAACAAACAGGTCGCAACCACCTCTTAATAGCATCGTCTCCTACTGCCGTAAAACGGCTGTCCGTAGTGGATGGATAAGGCCCGCCGTGATGCATGGAGGCACAGACTTCCACCCCGGTGGGTACTCCGTTAAAAACAAGTCGACCCACCCTGGTCTCCAACTGTTTCAGCAGAAAATTATATCCCCTCAATTCCTCAGTGGTCCCAATCACAGAAGCCGTTAATTGTCCTTCAAGAAGTGCAACTGATCTTTCCAGATCTTCAATGTTCTGACATTCTACCAGCAGTGAAAAGGGTCCAAAAACTTCATGATGCAGCATGGGATTTTCCCTGAATTCTGCAGCACTTACTTTTAAAATAGCAGGCCTGCCAACATTGGGTTTCGCCTCCTTGGTAAATTCAACCACCAAAGAAGTTCCTTTTTGCTGTTGCATTTGCGATCTGCCATCATTATACTTATTGGCAATAACGGGGTGAAGCATACTCGCTGGCTCAACCTCATTAATTTCCCTGGCCAAGATCTCAGTGAAATGGTCCAGATCGGAATTTTTTATTCCTAAAAGGATGCCGGGATTAGTACAAAATTGACCACTTCCGAGGGTAACAGATTGCGCAACGGTCTTGGCCCATTTTTCGCTTTCTGTTTTTAGTATTTCCGGTAATAAAACAACCGGATTAACACTGCCCATTTCAGCGAATACAGGAATTGGTTCTTTTCTTTGTGCCGCTAGATCGAAGAGGGCGCGTCCTCCATTAATACTCCCCGTAAACCCTACGGCTTTCAGGAGTGGATTTTTTAATAAGGCTTCCCCTACCATATGTCCGCTGCTATTGAGGTGCGAAAACACACCTTCTGGCATGGAAGTATCTTTAGCAGCTTTTATTATTGCAGAAGAAACCATGCTTCCGGTCCCGGCGTGCATAGGATGTCCTTTTACAATGACCGGGCATCCTGCCGCAAGAGCACTTGCCGTATCTCCGCCTGCAGAAGAATATGCCAATGGGAAATTACTGGCTCCAAAAACGGCAACTGGCCCAAGGGGTACCATCATTTTACGGAGATCCACTCTGGGTGCCGGTTGCCTTTCAGGTTGTGCGGTATCTATGCTCGCTTCCACAAAAGATCCTTCTTCCAGGATCTGAGCAAACATTCGCAATTGATTTACTGTCCTGCCTCGTTCCCCTTTGGCCCTTCCTTCCGGCAGACCGGTCTCAGAACAATATTGCTCAACTAAAGTGTCATCAAGAGCCATGATCTCATCGGCAATGGCCATTAGAAACCTGGCCCGGTGTTTATAGCTGGTTTCTGCGTAGATCAAAGAAGCTTTATGTGCCAAGGATACCGCCTCCAGTATCTCATCGGAGTTGGCTTCGTAGTAGATGGTTTCATTCTCAATGTTTAAGATTGGGTTGATGGTCCTAAAAGTGTTGGTTCCCCTTTTTGAATGTTTAAATCCAATGATATTCTTTCCGTCTAACATCTGTTTCTTCTAATTACTATTTAAATTCAAATACTCGGGAAGCTTTGGTCTACTGGCAACCCCCCGGTCTATGATGCCTTGTACACGTATCCTTTCGTCTCCTTGAAGCGGCAATCTTGGCGGCCGCACATATTCCGTTCCTATTCCTGTTGCTACCTCAGCCATCTTAATATTTTGTACTAATTGCGGATTTATGTCTAGTTCCAGTAACGGCATAAACCAGCGGTAAATGGCAATTGCTTCTTGTATACGGCCTGCCCTTATCAACTCATAAATTGCCACGGTCTCCCTGGGGAAGGCACAGACCAAGCCTGCCACCCATCCATCTGCACCAGCCACAAGACTCTCAAGTGCCAGGGTATCCACCCCGCACAAGATCTTTAGCCGGTCTCCAAACCTATTTTTTATTCTCGTAATATTAGTAATATCTCGTGTAGATTCCTTTACTGCCTGTATGTTAGAAAAAGACAGCAATTCTTCAAACATATCCAGGGTTACCTCTATCCCGTAATCCACTGGATTATTGTAGATCATAATTGGTAAGTTACTGTGCTTCGCAACTTCAGAAAAATAAACTACTGTTTCATGCGCATTTGCCTTATAGCGCATAGGCGGCAACATCATAAGGCCACTGCCACCAAACTTTTCTGCTTTTTCTGCTGCCGTAATTGCACCCTTGGTAGTCTGTTCAGCAATATTGACGATCACAGGTACTTTTTTATTTACATAGGCCACAGTGGTTTTGATCAATTGTTCTTTTTCATTGTCCTCAAGGGTACTTGCTTCTCCCAAGGTTCCACCCAAAATTATACCATGAACACCGGCTGTAAGTTGTGCTTCCAGGTTCTTTTCAAACATCTGCATGTCCAGAGTGTCATCCTTGTTAAACTTTGTTGTTACTGCAGGCATTACGCCTTCCCAACGTATTTTCATAGGTGTTAATTTAATATTGCAAAGTACATTTCTTTCCTTTTAATCACAAGGATTCAACAACGAGAATCTCAGTATACCAGGATTTAGCTAGTGCCCTGACAGCCAGCCTAAAACCATCATTATTCATTCTCTTTTTAAGATGAATTTAATAAGGAATCATTTTGTTTTCCTTATTTTTGGTCCACTTTCAACATTAGTAATTTGATATGATAAAGAATATTTATTTGGTAGGCCTGATTTTGGTCGCGGGGTGTAATACTACCCAAAAAACAACCGGAGAACCTGCAGCGGGTGAAGACAATGCCATAGACCCAACAGTGTATGCATCAACAATCACTGAGCAAGAATTAAAGGACCACTTATACACCTATGCTTCGGATGAATTTGAAGGACGAGAAACAGGAACTGACGGCCAAAAAAAAGCAGTAGACTATATCCGTAAAAATTATACGGACCTCGGTATCCCTGCTGCAAAATCTAATGGCGACTATATACAAAACGTCCCGTTGGAAATGGCTAAACTCCCCCAAGGATCTTTGTCTATTAATGGGAAAACCTATACATCTGGTGAAGATTTCATAACCTTCTCCTCCTTTGAAGGCACTTATGATGAAATCATCTATGCCGGATTTGGAATAGAGGACCCGGCGTATTCAGATTTTCAAGGTCTGGATGTTCGGGGAAAAGTACTTTTGATTAAGGCTGGTGAACCAGTAAATGAAGATGGCACCTATACAATAACCGGAACAGATAAACCTTCTTCCTGGAGCAATATGTCCGAGGCTCCTGGAAAACGTTCAGAGGTTGCTCTGGCCAAAGGAGCCAAAGCAATTTTATACCTGGATTCTGATTATTATAAAAGATACGAAAGATACTATCAGCGTATGAAGCGCAATGATCGGGGCCGACTTGAATTTAAGGAAGAAAGCACTACTCCTGCCTTAATCTTGATCACCGAGAATATGGGGAAGGAAATTCTACCTGAAATAAATGAATTAAAAAGTTCAGTTATTCGTAAAGCAGACATTATTGCATCCCTTATGAGTACAAACGAACCCATTTCAACAGAAAATGTGGTTGCCTATATTGAAGGTTCAGAAAAGCCAAATGAATACATTATAATCTCAGCTCATTTAGACCATATTGGAATTTCCGGAGATGGAAGTATTAATAATGGGGCTGATGATGATGGTTCCGGAACGGTAGCCTTATTGGAAATCGCTGAAGCATTTCAATTGGCAACTAAAGTTGGGAAACGACCAAAGAGGTCGGTTGTGTTTTTACATGTCACTGGGGAAGAAAAGGGCCTTTTGGGATCCAGATACTACACAGACTATGATCCTATATTCCCATTAAACCAAACCGTTGTTAACCTTAATATTGATATGATCGGAAGAATTGATCCAAATAGGGAAGGAAACAGAAACTATATTTATCTTATAGGATCTGATAAACTTAGTTCGGACCTTCATGGATTATCTGAAGAGATCAATAAAAAGTATACAAATATTGAATTAGATTACACATATAATGATGAGAACGATCCCAATCGTTTTTACTACAGAAGTGATCATTACAACTTTGCTAAGAACAATATTCCGATCATTTTCTATTTTAATGGTACCCATGCTGACTACCACCGACCTGGTGATACTCCAGACAAGATCAACTACGATCTATTGACCAACCGGGCAAAGTTGGTTTTTTATACCGCCTGGGAGATTGCCAATAGAAAGGAGCGCGTAATAGCAGACAAATCGTCTAAGTAAAGAAAATAAAAAGCATAAAAAACCCTTGTCCTCTGCGGGCAAGGGTTTTTTTATTTAGGTTTCAAATCAAAGTGCAGCAATAAAAAGTCCCGCCAAAAATTGACGGGACCTGTTTGCTTTTTGGGTGGAAGACCGGGTTCGAACCGGCGACCCTCGGTACCACAAACCGATGCTCTAACCAGCTGAGCTACAACCACCATTTGAAGCGAATGCAAAGGTAATTTTTTTTGATCAATGAGTGCAAATAAAACAATCGATATTTTTTATTATCAGATCTCTACTTAGAAATTTTATTTTTTCATCAGTTGAAATACCGGTTTGCAGTACATCCTTCATAGACGAAACGCGTTAAAAAACCGATATAACACACAAAAAATGGCGTTTCACAACAATTTTTAGAATAGGCCTCTGTTCCCCTTTATTTTTATTGCTTGATTGATTCCTAGGTATGTCTTGTTTAAAATACGTTAGTTTCCCCAGGTTTTTTACCACTTTGCGCTGTATATGCTTAGTGGGCATGGCCATTTTATACATTCAACCGGGTTTCGCACAACAAGATGTTCGCAAAGAATTGCATGCTCAAATTGAAAAGCTCCGTAATGCAGAGGATTTCCAGGATACAGATACCTTACACATTGATCTTCTCAATGATCTGGGGAAAGAACTTCGCTATTATGCAATAGACAGTCTCCTTATTCTCTCCCAGGAAGCCTTAGAGCTCAGTAAACAAGCTGAATACATCCGAGGTCAGAGTAGATCTTATCTGGGATTAGGGAATTATTATTCCGATGAAGGCGCTCGTGTAGAAGCTATTAATAATTTTACTAAGGCGCTTATCCTTGCCAAAAACTCAGAAGATTGCTCCCTTATTTTACGTATAATGAATAATCTGGGATCCGAATACGCCTATAAAGGTGATTATGCCAAAGCATTGAATTTGTTTTTAGACGGAATTGAAATAGCCGAGGAAAAGGATGAAAAAGAAATGCTTTCCATCATGAATGAGAACATAGCCGGCCTTTATGCTTCTCAAAAAGATTTTGATCAGGCATTGGAATTTTACGAAAAAGTAAAAAGGCTTAATGAGGAGATCGCAGATGATGTGAATACAGCTGAAACTATGAGCAATTTAGCCTCGCTGTATGCGGATATGGGGAAATTAGATTATGCCATGTTCAGTATTAACCGCTCTATTGCCATATTTGAAGACCATAAGGTGATGGATTGGCTCGCATTTGCTTATGAAATTAAAGGTAAGGTCTATCTAAAACAGAAAAAATTTCAGTGGGCCCTGTATTGGTATCGTCAGGGAGAATTATTACATGAAGATCTGGCAGACGACAGGGGTAAAATTGATCTTTACAATGGGATGGCAGAAGCCTACTTCGGTCAGGAAAAAGACAGTCTTTCACAGAAATATGCCCTGGATGCATTTGATATTTCAAATAGGATAAAATTCCTGGAAGGAACTCAAAAATGTGCCAAGACCCTCTATAATATCAACAAAAATAAAAAGGAGTTTGAAAAAGCACTTGCTTTTCATGAAATCTACCAGTCACTTACAGATACGCTGCACAGGAATGAAAACAAAAAAAGCTTAACGCTATTAAAAACGCGTGCAGAGTATGAACAACACAAAGTGACCTTAATTGAGGAAAACAAAAAGGCATTGGCTAAACAAAGAGGCCTGATCTATGCCGGCATCATTGTTTTAATCATTTTTGCCATTATTACCTTCTTTATAAAAAGAGCTGAAAAAATACAAAAACGACTCAATAAAGAATTACAAGCCAAAACAGAAAAGCTGGAAAAGCAGGAAGTAGCCCTGACAGACAGTAATGAGACCAAAACCAAGCTTTTTTCCATCATTGGACACGACCTAAGGGGACCTATTGGAGCCTTACAAGGATTGCTTCAAATGTTTACTGATGGAGAAATGACTAAATCAGAATTCTTTGACTTTATCCCAAAACTAAAGAACGACATAGATCATATTTATTTTACCCTCAATAATCTCCTGACGTGGGGTAATTCTCAAATGAACGGATCTAGCATAAAGCCAAGTGTAGTTACCCTGGAATCTTTGGTTGATGAGAATATTAACCTTCTTTCAGAAGTAGCGGATTCCAAATCGATAAAGATCGTTAGTGAGTTAACCGGAAATACACTTATATGGTCCGATAGCAATCAAATAGACATTGTGGTGCGGAACCTTATCAGTAATGCTCTTAAATTTACTCCAGATAATGGTATGATCACCATAAAGGCAAACGAAAAAGACGATCTTTGGGAAGTATCTGTGCGCGACACAGGGGTGGGCATGGACAAAGTGACCGTAGAAAAACTCTTCAAGAAAAATGCAAACATAACTACCTATGGTACCAACAATGAAAAAGGTACCGGCCTCGGATTATCGTTATGTAAAGAAATGATAGAGAAAAATGGCGGAAGTATCTGGGTAGAAAGTACCTTACGAAAAGGTAGTACCTTCTACTTTACCCTGCCTAAGGCTGAAAACAAATACAGTAAGGCCAGTTAAAAAATATCTCCCAGGCTTTGCACGCCAATAAATCGCTCAACTGTAAATCCTTCTCCATATTCCACACCTATAATTCGGCCAAGGTCCCTTGCTCTATAAGCTACACTATCCGTAAAGTTTTTACTGCTAATTGGTGTACTGGGCTCTTTGCTATCAGGATCGTAAAATTGTGAAGAGTACGCATGGATGGCTTCCATTTTCTTATCAATAACGTCTGTAATATCTACTACAAAATGGGGTGTTAAATTCTTCCATTGAATATAATGATACACCTGTTTTGGTCGCCATGCTTCCTGCCATTGATCATCTCCCTCTGCTTTTGTATCAATTTTCATTAATCCACTTAAAAAACAAGCGTTACTTACCAACTCGCTTCCTCTGGCGTGATCGATATGTCTGTCTTCTATGGCATTGCAAAGCACAATGTCTGGTTTATACATGCGGATCTTACGAATAAGCGCCAATTGATGTCGCTTGTCATTCACAAAAAAACCATCCGCAAATTCCATATTCTCCCGAACACTCAGGCCCAGGATCTCTGCAGACGCTGCTGCCTCTTTATCCCTGATCTCTGCACTGCCCCTTGTGCCTAATTCACCCCTGGTGAGATCAATAACACCTACCTTTTTACCCAGAGAAACCTCTTTTGCAATGGTACCTCCTGCACCCAGTTCAGCATCATCCGGATGGGCACCAAATACTAAAATATCTAATTTCATAAAATCTTTGAATTTTACCTATAGCTATGTCGCCATCTGTAGTTTTTTTATTGCAGACAGGGCTTGTTCTATATCTGCCATTAGATCTTCAGTTTCTTCAATCCCTACTGAAAAACGTATCAACCCGTCTTTTATTCCTTGTTTAGCCCGTTCTTCGGCCGATAAAAGTGCATGTGATGTTTGGGTTGGAGACAACACTGTACTCTCCACACCAGCCAGACTCATAGACGATTTTATTAATTTCAGAGATCTTTGAAAAAGTGATGCGTCTAGCTCTTCATTTAATTCAAAAGACATCATCCCGCCAAAACCATGCATTTGTGATTTTGCCAGTGCATGATCTGGATGTGAAGGAAGGCCAGGATAATACACCTGCGCTATGTCCGTATGTTTATTCAGATATTCTGCCATTTTTTGGGCATTTTCATTCTGAGCTTTTACCCGTATCCCCATCGTCTTTAAACTTCGCTCTAATAACCAAACCGTATAATCACTCAGACTACCTCCTAAATTCTTTGCCAGATTAAAAATGTGTTCCATATGTTCTGCAGAGCAGGCTACAGCTCCGGCAAGTATATCAGAATGTCCCCCCATGTACTTGGTAGCACTATGGATCACCACATCTATCCCAAAATCTATAGGATTTTGATTAACAGGACTGGCAAATGTATTATCTATCATAGAGATAATACCATGACGTTTCGCGATGTCTGCAAAGGCTTTTATGTCTGTAATGGTCAATAAGGGATTAGATGGTGTTTCAATATAGACCACGCGTGTAGTAGGCCTTATGGCCTTTTCGAATGCTTCGGGTTGCGACCCATCCACGAAAGAGTATTCTATCCCAAATTTTTCGAATTGTTCTGTGATAAGATGGTAGGTGCCACCATAAAGCATTTGTTGCAAAATGATATGATCTCCTGCCCGGAGAAATGCGAGAATTGCAGTACTCACAGCCGCCATTCCACTGCCAAAGATCATAGCTGTTTCCGCATGCTCAAGAGCTGCTATCTTTTGTGAAAGTGCCATTTGATTTGGCGTATTGAAATACCGGGGATACCGCTTAATATCTACCCCTTCAAAAGCATAGGAGGTACTCATATACAAAGGAGAAACAGCTCCCTTATAGATTTTATCTTCCAGTTCTCCCACGTGTGTACAAATGGTGTTGATCCCTTTTTTTGATGAACTCATAACAGCTTAATTAATGCGCTTAAAGGTACAAAAATAGCTCAAACCACCGTTTGCTTCCAATGCCCTTTTCTAAACCAAAGAACCGCCATAATGGAGAGTAATACTTCTGCAAGGGTAATTGCTATAAATACACCCAAAACGCCCCAATCAAGGTATAGAGATACCAGATATGCAAATGGAAGTTGAATGAGCCAGAAGGCAATAAAATTGATCTTGGTTGGTGTTCTTGTATCCCCAGCTCCATTAAAAGCCTGGGTTATTACCATGCCGTAAGCATAAAATACATAACCGGCTGCCACTACCTGAAGGCATAGAGAGCCATTTTCTATTACCGAGGGCACCTTAGTAAAAAGACCTATGATCCCTTCCGCAAAAACCAAATAGACAAAAGAAATGAAAAACATAAAAATAGCATTGTATTTCCCGGTGAGCCAAACAGATTTTTCCGCCCTATCTGGTTTTCCCGCTCCCAGATTTTGTCCTACCAAAGTTGCTGCAGCATTGCTCATCCCCCAGGCCGGCATAAAGGTGAACATCATAACCCTTATAGCAATGGTATAACCTGCGAGCGCCTCACTTCCAAACTCGGCCATAAGCCTCATTAAGAACACCCAACTTGATGTTCCTATCAGGAATTGGGCTATTCCTCCCATGGAAACCCTGATCAAATTTATCATGATCTTTAACCTCAACACTAAATTTGAAGTATAGAGACGTATTCTACTTCCTCCCCGGAATAGAATATACAATTGGAAAAAAACAGCGCTGCCTCTGCCTATATTTGTTGCAATGGCTGCTCCCATAACACCATATTCGGGGACAGGGCCCCATCCGAAAATAAAAATAGGGTCCAAAATGATATTCAGTCCATTAGATAGGATAAGCGTCCACATAGCAATGGAAGCATCTCCGGCACCTCGAAAAATTGCATTGATAAGGAATAATAGCACAATGGTGATATTGCCCCCTATTAGAAACTTAGTATACCCATGTCCTTCGTCAATTAAATCAGTGGAACCGCCCATAAGCGAGAGGATCTCCCGGGAGTACATCAATCCAATGATCCCTATTAACACTGCGACCAAAATACCAAGGAAAATGGCCTGTACAGCCGCCTGGGCGGCACCTGTTTCATCCTTCTCCCCTATTCGCCTGGCTACCACAGCGGTTGCTGCCATACTCAATCCAATGGCAATGGCATAGACCAGGGTAACCACAGATTCTGTAAGTCCAATGGTTGCCACGGCATTAACACTGACCTGAGAAACATAAGCGATGTCAACAATAGCGAAGATAGATTCCATCATCATCTCCAGGATCATGGGAACAGACAACATAAAAATTGCCTTTCTAATACTTCCTGAAGTGAATTCGGTTTGCTTCCCTTTTACAGCGTCTAAAAAGGAGTCATAGATCTTAGGTAGTATGCTACCAGACTTTATGATCATGCTAATCCATTATCTAATGATAAAGGTGCAAAAAATATTTAACCCCTAAAAAAGGACTTTATTTTGAGTAGTTTACGCGGTAGCGCCAATAACTAATTGCACCAAGAATTGCTACTCCAAAGACGGTGTAATAAATAAATGACGGAGTAATAACCTGGGCACCACTGGCGTAGCTGTGAAGGCCTACCAAATAGAAATTAACTCCAA
>CBDUON010000049.1:0-14417 GCA_965368835.1 uncultured Eudoraea sp.
CATTTTAGCTGGCGTGAAAACAATATGTCTCACTATAAAGCTTTTACGCATCAGCATTTAGGTGAGATCAACGAAAGTCTGACACAGCAGCAAAAAGATAAAGGGAAGCTTTTATTTATTCCTAATCGTGGGAATTTTACCAGAGGAATTTGGGCAACAGCATACACGCATTTTAAAGGGAATGAGAGCGAGGCAATTAAGCTGTATAAGGACTATTATAATGCAGCTCCTTTTACACAAGTCTCTGATGAACCTATAGCCTTAAAACAAGTGGTCAACACTAATTTCTGTCACCTGCATATAATTGTGCATGATGGAATGATCCTAATAGCTTCGGCTATAGACAACTTGCTTAAGGGGGCCAGCGGACAAGCAGTACAAAATATGAATCTAATGTTCGGTTTTCCCGATATGGAAGGCTTGCAATTAAAGTCGGGAGTATATTAAAACCCGACTCAAAATATAGTAGAGAAAAAATAACCAGTAGAATAAGCATATGAAAATAGCCATCATTGGAGCCGGAAATCTGGGATTATCCATCGCGAAAGGTATTTTACACAGCAATGGAGCAACTACCATGTACCTCACAAAAAGACATCCGGAAAACATCAAAGAATTTGAAAAATACGGAAATGTAACCGTCTCATCAGACAATTCTCTGGCAGTAAAACAATCGGATATTCTGATATTTTCTGTGCAACCGGGGCATTTTGAAGAGATCCTAAATGAGATTAAGGAGCACCTCACTGAGAAACATGTAATTATCTCCACCATCACAGGATTCAGCATTCAAAAGATGGAATCTATTTTAGGTGAGAATTCCTTTATCATTCGGAGTATGCCCAATACGGCCATTTCTGTTGGCAAGTCCATGACCTGTATATGCAGCAATAAAATGGGAGCAAAACGCATAGATCTGGCAAAAGCCATTTTCAATAGAATGGGACATTCTATGGAAATTCCGGAAAGCCAAATGCAGGCTGCTACCGTAATATGTGCCAGTGGAATCGCTTTTTGGATGCGACTCATCCGGGCGACTACTCAGGGAGCAATACAGTTGGGATTTGATGCTAAAGAAGCGCAAGAATTAGCCATGCATACCTGCAATGGGGCTGCTGCCTTATTGATAGAGTCCGGGAATCATCCCGAAGAAGAAATAGATAGGGTAACAACACCTATGGGATGCACTATTGAAGGCTTAAATGAAATGGAGCATCAGGGCTTAAGCTCTTCCTTGATACGAGGAATTGTCACTTCATTTGATAAGATCAGTCAGATTAAAAAAGGATAGTATGAAGCTCTTTGATGTATACCCTTTGTACGATATAACACCGGTCTCTGCCAAAGGAGTGATCCTGAAGGATGATAAAGGCCAGGAATTCCTCGATCTATACGGGGGGCATGCAGTAATATCTATTGGGCATGGTCATCCGCATTATATAAAGCGAATTAAAGATCAATTAGATAAGATAGGGTTTTATAGCAATGCCGTACAAAATCCGATGCAACAAGAGTTGGCTCAAAAACTAGGAAGCCTCTCCGGCTGCGATGATTATCAGCTCTTTCTTTGTAATTCCGGGGCAGAGGCCAATGAGAATGCCCTAAAACTAGCCTCTTTTCACACGGGAAAATCGAGGGTCGTTGCTTTTCACAATAGTTTCCATGGTCGCACCTCAGCAGCAGTTGCAACAACAGATAATCCTGCCATTAATGCTCCGATCAATAAGCAGCAAAAGGTAAGCTTTCTGGCTTTTGAAGATACCCTTGGTTTAAAACAAGAGTTAGAAAAAGAGGATGTATGCGCCGTTATTCTGGAAGCCATCCAAGGGGTTGGCGGTTTAGATGAGCCTTCTACCAAATTTTACCGGGAAGTAGCCGAAATTTGTAAGAAACACAAGGTTGTCCTTATTGCAGATGAAGTGCAATCTGGTTTTGGCAGGAGTGGTAAATTCTTCGCTTTTCAACACCATGATATTGAGCCAGACATAATCTCTATAGCCAAAGGGATGGGGAACGGATTTCCTGTAGGGGGTATATTGATCCATCCAAAGATCAAAGCCTCTTATGGACTGCTGGGGACTACTTTTGGGGGTAATCATTTGGCATGTGCGGCTACTCTGGCAGTTTTGGAAGTACTGGAGCAAGAAGACCTTATTTCAAATGCGGTGGAAATTGGAGCCTATTTCAAGGAATTGGCATTGCAAATTCCCCAGGTAAAACGCGTAAAAGGAAAAGGCCTGATGCTGGGACTTGAATTCGATTTTGAAGTGGCCCCTCTGAGAAAGCGGCTCATATCTAATCAACATATATTCACAGGTAGTGCAAAGGACAAAAAAGTCTTGCGAATTCTGCCGGCTCTTACTATTAACAAAGCTCATATAATTCATTTTTTTGAGGCTCTAAAACAGGAATTGCCATGAAGCATTACCTTAGTGTACAAGACATAGATTCAGCCGGGGAATGGATAGACCTAGCCGGAGAATTAAAGAAAGATCCATTTAAATATAAAGAATTAGGCAAAGGCAAAACCATTGGCTTATTGTTCTTTAATAACAGCTTACGTACTCGACTAAGCACTCAAAAAGCAGCATTCCATTTGGGTATGCATTGTATGATCATGAATTTTAGCAATGAAGGATGGGCGCTCGAATTTGAAGACGGGACCATCATGGATCAGGGCAAGGCAGAACACGTTCGTGAAGCTGCCCAGGTAGTCTCTCAGTACTGCGATGTATTGGGTATACGCGCTTTCGCCTCCTTAACAAACAAGGAACAAGATGAAGCAGAGATTGTGTTGAACGGTTTTAAAAAGTATGCTTCTATACCTATATTGAACATGGAAAGTGCTACCGGACACCCCTTACAGGCCCTGGCCGATCTTATAACCATTACAGAAAATACCACTAAAAAGAACCCCAAAGTAGTGTTGTCTTGGGCTCCACATCCAAAAGCGCTTCCGCATGCGGTGGCTAATTCTTTTGTGGAGATCATGAGACAGAATCCTCAGATCAATTTTAGCATTACGCATCCCAAAGGATATGAGCTTAATCCCATGATCACTAAAGATGTACCAGTAGTTTATGACCAGGATAAAGCCCTGGAAGAAGCCGATTTTGTTTATGTTAAGAATTGGAGCAATTATATTTCTTATGGCAAGGTGCTGAGTACAGACGCACAATGGATGATCACTGAGGAGAAGTTGGGAAAAGGGAAGTTTATGCATTGCCTTCCTGTTAGGCGTAATGTAGTAGTAGAAGATGCAGTACTTAATGGAAATCAATCATTAGTTATGGAGCAAGCCAATAATAGAACCTATGCAGCCCAGGTAGCTTTACTTAAAATATTAAAAGGATTATGAAACCCGAATTGTCTATTGTAAAAATAGGGGGAAACATCATTGAAAATGAGAAAGAATTAGCTCGTTTTTTAACCCTCTTCTCTCAAATTAAAGGAGCTAAGATCCTCGTACATGGTGGGGGAAAAAAGGCCACAGCAATGGCTGATAAGTTAGGAATAAAGACTGCCATGGTACAAGGAAGACGCATTACAGATAAGAAAAGTTTAGAAGTGGCTGTGATGACCTATGGAGGACTGGTAAATAAGTCTATAGTAGCCTCCTTGCAGGCTCTGAATTGCAATGCAATAGGCCTTAGCGGTGCCGATGCAGGGATCATCAAAGCAGTTAAACGACCCGTTGAATTAATAGATTTTGGATTTGTTGGTGACATTGTATCGGTACATACGCAATCCCTTTTAACTTTTTTGCAAACAGGACTGGTGCCGGTATTCTGCTCCTTATCTCATGATGGAAAGGGTCAATTACTGAATACGAATGCAGACACCATTGCATCTGAATTGGCTATTGCCATGACAAAAGAATATACTACAAGCTTGTATTACTGTTTTGAGAAACCAGGTGTATTAAGTGATATAAGCAGCGATAATTCTGTTATTTCACATATTAACAAACAGACCTATTTTAGTCTGCTTAAAGAACAGACAATTGCCGATGGTATGTTACCAAAATTGGAAAATTGTTTTTATGCCTTAGACCATTCAGTACATAAAGTATGTATAGGCAATATACAAATGCTGCTTCCACAATCTTCTACCTATACAACCCTGACCCTATGAAGCAAGATGTATCACAATTAACAAAAAATGCCATTTCTTTATTAAAGGAATTAATAGCAACTCCTTCTTTTTCCTCAGAGGAAAACAACACTGCATTACTCATAGAAAAGTGGTTCACTACCTATGGTATAAATCATAAAAGAGAGAATAATAATGTATATGCTTTTAATAGATATTTTGATAAAGCCAAACCCACATTGCTATTAAATTCGCACCATGATACTGTGCAACCAAATTCGGCCTATAGCAAGGATCCGTTTTTGCCACAAATAGAAGATGGCAAACTTTATGGCCTTGGCAGTAATGATGCGGGAGGAGCACTGGTATCCCTGATTGCAACATTTTCCTATTTCTACGAAGAAAAGAACCTGTCGCACAACCTCATCATTGTGGCTTCGGCCGAGGAAGAGAGTTCTGGTCCCAATGGCCTTAATTCCATGCTAAAAATTCTTCCTGAAATTTCGGTAGCCATTGTTGGCGAACCAACTTTGATGCAACTTGCGATCGCAGAAAAAGGCCTGGTAGTTTTTGATGCAGAAGTAAAAGGCACTCCTTCCCATGCAGCACATCCTAATGAGAATAATGCTATTTATAATTGTATAAATGTCCTGAACTGGTTTAAAAACTATCGCTTCCAAAAGGTATCACAAGTTTTGGGAGAGGTAAAAGTAACGGTTACACAGATAAGTGGTGGTAGCCAGCATAATGTGGTGCCGGCTAAGGTAAACCTGGTCATTGACGTTAGAGTAAATGATTGTTATTCCAACAAAGAAATTGTAGCTATCCTTAAAAAAGAAGCTCCGTGTGAAGTGACCCCTCGCTCATTGCGATTAAATTCTTCATCTATTCCCAAAGAACATCGCTTGGTACAGTCTGGATTATCTTTGGGAAGAACAACCTATGGTTCACCAACACTATCAGATCAGGCAGCTTTAAGTTGTCCCTCCTTAAAATTGGGTCCAGGGGACAGTACCCGTTCTCATAGTGCCGATGAATATATTTTTATTTCAGAAATTGAAGAAGGAATCGAACTTTATATCAACTTACTAAAAGGGTTTCTACGTACAGAATAAGCTTACTAACCAAATAAAATACTACATCATGAAGCTTTGGGAAAAAGGAATGAAAACGAATGAAAAGATAGATCGTTTTACTGTAGGGAATGACAGGGAATTAGATCTTGTCCTGGCCAGGTATGATGTAAGAGCATCTAAGGCACATGCCAATATGCTGGGTTCCATTGGCCTGCTGACAAAAGAAGAAAATCTTGCGCTGATATCAGCCCTTGATGAAATTCATGAATCCATTGAAAAAGGAGGGTTTACCATAGAAGATTCCTTCGAGGATATGCATTCCAAAATTGAATTTCTCCTGATAGAAAAACTTGGTGATACAGGGAAAAAGATCCATACCGCACGTTCCAGAAATGATCAGATACTCGTTGCAATGCAACTGTTTATAAAAGATGAATTACAACACATTAAGAAACAGGTAAAGGAACTTTTTGAGGTTTTGCTTGAGTTGGCAGATAAGAATAAAAAAGTGATCCTTCCGGGATATACCCATCTTCAGGTGGCCATGCCCTCTTCTTTTGGTTTGTGGTTTTCTGCCTATGCAGAGAGCCTTATTGACGATCTAATTTTTGTAGATGCCGCCTTGAAGATAGCAGATCAGAATCCCTTAGGTAGTGCCGCCGGGTATGGGAGTTCTTTTCCCATAGATAGAGAAATGACTACGCGTGAATTAGATTTTAATACGCTTAAATACAATGTAGTTGCGGCACAAATGGGGCGAGGGAAAGTGGAAAAGGCAGCCGCTGTGGGGATGGCAAGTGTAGCTTCCACCCTTGCTAAATTGGCCATGGACATTTGTTTGTATATGAGTCAGAATTTCAATTTTATTTCATTCCCGGACGATCTCACTACGGGGAGCAGTATTATGCCCCACAAAAAAAATCCGGATGTATTTGAATTGGTGCGTGGTAAATGCAATATAATTCAGGCTTTGCCAAATGAACTGACCATATTGCTCACCAATTTACCAAGTGGATATCACAGGGATCTACAAGTAACCAAGAATAGTTTGCTTCCTGCTCTGCAAGAGTTAAAGGCTTGTTTAGATATTATGACCTTTAGTCTTCCCAAGGCAGTGGTAAGGAAAGATATTCTTGAGGATCCCAAATACGATCTTCTTTTTACAGTAGATGCCCTCAATGAATTAGTGCTCCAGGGGGTTCCTTTCCGGGATGCCTATAAGCAGATCGCCTTACAAGTGGAAGAAGGAAAATTTAAATTTGGGAAGGATGCCAGGCACACACATCAGGGGAGTATTGGCAACCTTTGCTTACAGGAGATTAAAGATAAAATGAAGCTTATTTCCTAATAGATCCTTAAACAGCAACAAAGAATTACCGGCTATAGCTTTATTGTATCATCCCTAAGTTAATAACCTCTTGTGAGGTTAATGGGCGCCAGTGTCCTCTTGGAAGATCCTTTTTGGTAAGGTTGGCAAAGACCACACGATCTAATTTCACAACATCATACCCCAAATGTTCAAAAATACGCCGAACTATCCTGTTCTTCCCGCTGTGTATTTCTACTCCTACCTCCTTTTTTGGGGCATTGTTCAAATAACTGATCTCATCTACCTTAATGAGGCCGTCCTCTAACATAATGCCCTCTTGAATCTTGTGAAGGTCATCAGTTTTTAGGTTTTTATTAAGCTCTACATGATAGAGTTTCCGCACCCCATACCTGGGATGGGTTAGTTTTTTGGCCAGGTCACCATCATTTGTAAACAATAAAAGTCCGGTGGTATTTCTGTCTAAACGACCTACAGGGACCAATCTGGATTTGGTCGCATTAGAAATTAATTCCATGACCGTTCTTCGGCCTTTCTCATCCCTTGTCGTGGTTATAAAATTCTTAGGTTTATTTAGAAGTATATATTCCTTTTTCTCTGGATTGAGTAACCTGCCATCAAAACGCACCTCATCTGTCAAGCTCACTTTATGGCCCATTTCCGTTACCGGTTTTCCATTTACGGTAACATTTCCTGCGGCGATGTAGGTGTCTGCCTCTCTTCTGGAACAAACTCCGGCATTTGCCACATATTTGTTTAAGCGAATTAACCCTGAATTTGCAGCCGGATTAATCTCCCTATGTTTTTTAATTGGAGCATTTCCACGTGTATAGCTTTTCTTCCGGTAATTTCCTGCTCCCCGGCCCGAAGATTTCCCTTCATCATTATAGTCAGATCTGCTCATGGATAATTTTTTTTTCAAAGGTAGCAAAATGCTGTACGCTATGCTATCATCTTAATACTAAGTGTTATAAAGTTCGGGCAGACATACTTTTGAAGTGCAGTGATCTTGTACTCCTATTCACTAATGATCTACTGTACCACTACCTACTAGGTGCTATGGCCTTCACACTAACCCACGGGAAGTAAATTATTATAAGATTCTATTTAGAACAAGATCTACATTGATCAAAAGGATACTAAATACCCCTACAATGATGATAAATTTGAGAATGTTATGAAGCAAGACGTAATGTTTCTTGGTAGAAGATCTCCATAATAGGATCAAAAAGAAGATCAATAAAACAATACTCGCAATAAAATACAAGTACATATAACCCACATCAAAGGTTCTGATCAATAAGATAGCGGGAACTAACGTTAACGCAATTAAGAGGGAAATGTAGGCCTTTGCGTATTTTGTGCCATACAGGATCGGGATGGTCTTATAATTCAGTGCAATATCGCCAGCCATATTTTCCATATCCTTGATCAACTCCCTTGCCAGTATTAGCAGGAAGAGGAACATAGCATGGACAAAGATCACAGTTTCAAAATTCCTGTAATAGACAAATACCGCAAAAAAGGGTGTAATGGCCAGCAGGGCAGAAACCAGGTTCCCTACAAAAGCAATTTTTTTTAATTTATGTGAGTACAACCAGATGCCAAAAATATAGGCTGAAAAAAAGAGAACTGCTTTAAAGGACACGTAACTCGCAAAGAGAACTGCCAAAAAATTCAGCACAAAATAGGTAGTCAATTTTGTTTGCTGACTTACCAGTCTGTCTAGCATCGTTTTTCTTGGCTTATTGATCAGGTCTTTTTCCGAATCGTAAAAACTATTGATGATATAGCCTCCTGCAATAACAAGGGATGAGGCTAAAACAAGAGCAAATAAGCTAAGATCGAATACCACCTTCCAAAGAGGGAGGTTAGGTGCCAGAATATATATGGATGCCAGGTATTGAGCAACAACGATCATCAATACATTGTATCCTCTGACAATTGAAAACAAACTCAGCAGCTTTAAAAGCAAGAGTTTGTTCTTTCTACTAAGCATTGTTGTTTAATTAGAAGTTGTATACCACTTCCAGGCGATAATCCTTCAGTGTATTCCTGGCCTTTTCAATATCCTGAGTGAAGCCCAGAATATAGCCTCCGCCTCCGGAACCACATAATTTTAAATAATAATCGTTTGTTTCTATCCCTTGTTTCCACAGTTGGTGAAATTGTGCCGGGATCATAGGTTTAAAATGATCTAAAACAACGTGAGAAAGTTGTTTAATGTTCCCAAATAAGGATTTTACATTTCCCGTAAGAAAGTCTTCAACACAGGCATCAGTATGCTTTATAAACTCTTCTTTTAGGACTGTCCTAAAACCTTCATGTTTCATCTTTTCCATAAAGATCTGAACCATGGGCGCAGTTTCGCCTGTTATTCCACTATCAATAAGGAATACTGCTCCTTTCCCATCTTTGTTTTGGGAAGGTATGCTGGTAGACTCTATATTATCCTGAGAATTGATCAGTATGGGTAAACTAAGGTAACTGTTCAAAGGATCTAATCCGGATGATTTCCCATGGAAAAAGGATTCCATTTTACCAAAAATGGTTTTTAAACTCAGTAATTTTTCACGGGTAAGATTCTCTAATATTGTGATCTTATTCTTGGCGTATTTGTCATAAATAGCTGCTACCAAGGCCCCACTACTACCAATACCGTAACCCTGTGGAATGGAGCTGTCAAAATACATTCCTTTTTCAAGGTCGTTTCTTAGGGCTTCAATATCGAATGTTACAAGAGACGGTTCTTCCTCCTGAATTTTTGCTAAATGTTCGGCAAATCTCTTGAGACTACCATTAGATTTTTTAGCTGCCTCAGACAAGGTTTTCTCAGTCTTTAAGGCACCTTTAAAAAAATTATAGGGGATAGAGAGGCCTTTCGAATCTTTGATGATCCCATATTCTCCGAAGAGAAGGATCTTAGAATAAAAGAGGGGTCCTTTCATAAATTAATTGCTGTTGCGCTAAATAAAAATAGTACTAATTTTCGTACGTTGGTCTTAAAGATCAAATTTTCTCAGAACCTCCGCCAATTTGGTCGCAAATATACTGTCCATTTTCACAATACACAACAAGCTCATTCTTAATAAATTGCAAAACTTTAGCTATATCTTTTTGAGGGTATAAGAGATGTATGTTGGCACCGGCATCGAGCGTAAAACAGAGAGGTACGCCACTCTCCTTCCTATACGCCCATATTTTTTCAATAATAGACAAGGTTTGCGGTTTCATTAGCACAAAATAGGGAACGCTGGTCATCATCATTGCATGAAGGGTAAGTGCCTCACTTTCTACAATTTCTATGAATTCCTGCAGGTCCCCGGTCTCAAAAATAGTGAGCAATCTGGATAAATTCTTATGTGCCTGAGCAAAACGCGGTTTGGCAAACGGGTGGTTGTTCATAAGAGCGTGTCCTGCAGTGCTGCTAACGGTCTTCTCTCCTTTGTGCACCAGCAAAATTGTGTCCTGAAACCCCTGAAAGATCTTGTGTACCTTACCACCATAAGGCAACCCAACAAGATCTGAACTGTCTGAAAGATCTTTGTGCCTTCCCCATTCTACAATGGGTCCACTAATACTTCTACAAGCACTTCCAGAGCCCAGACGAGCGAGAAAAGACGCTTTTTTCATTAAAAAATTAGTATCTATTGAAGGCATCATTCTTTTTTCTATGTCCATTAGGCATAAAGAAAGAGCTGCCATCCCACTTGCAGAAGAGGCTATCCCGCTGCTATGCGGAAAGGTATTGCTGGTGTCGATCTTTAAATGATACTCATTTAAAAAGGGCATGTACCTGGAAATACGCTGAAAGAAAGTGCTGATCTTAGGTCGAAATTCA
Organism: uncultured Eudoraea sp.; assembly: GCA_965368835.1. Taxonomy (GTDB): domain Bacteria; phylum Bacteroidota; class Bacteroidia; order Flavobacteriales; family Flavobacteriaceae; genus Muriicola. The sequence continues at coordinate 10,337 of CBDUON010000049.1, forward strand.
TTCTTGGATTTTCCTTCAAAAAGAAGATCAAATGACGGGCCGTCCTCTCCATTTTTCATTCTTTCATATGCTACTGTGGTAGTAGTGGCAGCATTAGACAGCGTAAAACTTATAGAGGGATTTGCCGGGATCTGATCTGGAAATTTTCCCCAGTATTTTACCAAGGCTATATTACTGGGTGCCCTCCATGTTGTAGTACCAGAAGTAACCAAGGTGGAATATTTCGAAGGAATAAAATCCTGTTCGTTCATTCTACGAAAATTTGATGCAAAGATAGTTTTTCAACACTTTAGGCATGCGCTCATTTGAAATAAATTCCTATTTTAGGGTACTTAGAATGGTTACCAATGAAGAAAAAAGCACTGTATATAGTCATTGCCGTTACCATTTGTCTCCTTATTGGTTTTTTAGCAGGTTTTGCCACTCAAAGTTCGGTAGGCACTTGGTATGCAACCCTTAACAAACCAAGTTTTAATCCGCCAAATTGGCTTTTTGGCCCTGTTTGGACGCTTTTGTATATCCTAATGGGCATTGCTGCCGGCTTGGTCTGGGCGAAGGGCTTTTATCATGTATGGGTCAAAACAGCCCTCTATTATTTTGGATTTCAACTCCTTTTCAACGCCTTGTGGAGCATTGTATTCTTTGGTTTTCAAGAACCTTTTTGGGCCTTGTTGGTTATACTTGTCCTGTTGATCCTTATCCTATTAACTATTAAATGGTTTAAGATCGTCAGCAAACCTGCGGCCTATTTACTTATCCCTTACTTGCTTTGGGTATGCTTCGCTACCTTCTTGAATTACAAGATATGGGAATTGAATTAAGTGTGTAAGCGTCTATCTTTTTTAGTGTTTTACCTAATTATGCTAAATAAAATAATTCCTTTACATTTAAAGAATTGGAACATCCAAATAGAACATAGAACAAAGGACGTATATGCAATCATACATTCTGGCACTAGACCAGGGAACCACAAGTTGCAGGGCACTGGTATTTGATAAAAAGGGTACTATTATCTCTTCTGCTCAAAAAGAGTTTACCCAACACTTTCCAAAACCTGGATGGGTAGAACACGACGCACTTGAGATTTGGAATACACAGGCTGAGATGATGAAGTTGGTCCTCGATCAAGAGAAGATATCACCAGAGTCTATTGCTGCCATAGGTATTACCAATCAACGCGAAACTGTTGTTATTTGGGACAAGAATACAGGGCTACCTATATATAATGCCATCGTTTGGCAAGACAAACGAACCGCCGATTATTGTGATACTTTAAAAAAGGCAGGGTTGTCTGACATGATTCGGCAGAAAACCGGTTTGGTCATAGACTCCTATTTTTCCGGCACCAAGGTAAAATGGATTTTAGATAATGTTGAAGGTGCCCGCGAAAGAGCAGAAGCCGGTGAGCTTCTTATGGGAACCATAGACAGCTGGTTAATTTGGAAAATGACCGAGGGTGAATTACATATCACAGATGTAACCAATGCTTGTCGCACACTATTTTTTGACATCAATACCCTGGCCTGGGATATCGAATTATTGAATATGTTCAACATTCCATTAGCCATACTCCCTGAGGTTAAATCGTCCAGTGAGGTGTATGGTCATACATCAGAATCACTTCTGGGGATAAAAATACCGGTCGCCGGAATTGCCGGAGATCAGCAGGCGGCCCTATTTGGCCAAATGTGTACAAAACCGGGAATGGTGAAGAATACCTATGGTACAGGTTGTTTTATGTTGATGAACATTGGAGATAAACCTATAGTCTCTAAGAATAATTTACTCACTTCAGTGGGGTGGCAGATCAATGGAAAAACCCAGTATGTACTGGAGGGTAGTATTTTTATTGCAGGGGCAGTAGTACAATGGCTTCGAGATAGTCTTCAGATCATCAACTCTTCTGCAGAAGTGGAACAAATAGCCTGTTCTGTGGATAGTTCCGAGGGTGTATACTTTGTGCCGGCTTTTGCCGGTCTTGGTGCCCCACATTGGAATCAGCATGCAAAAGGTGCAGTATTTGGACTTACCAGAGGAAGTACCTATGCCCATATAGCCAGAGCAGCACTGGAGTCGATTGCATATCAGACCATGGACGTCCTAAAAGCGATGGAGGCTGATTCTGGTATAACGATAAAGGAATTACGCGTAGATGGAGGTGCCACCGTAAACAACTTACTAATGCAATGTCAGGCAGATGTTCTTAACACGACTACCGTTAGGCCAAAAATTGTAGAAACCACAGTGATGGGTGCCGCTTTTCTTGCCGGATTAGCCGTTGGCTATTGGAACGATCTTGAAGAAATACAAACTATATGGGAAAGTGAACATAGATTTCTACCAAATCAGGATAGAACTGAAATAGAAGCAGGCATCAAAGGTTGGTATAAAGCTATTAATGCCGTGGAATATTGGACCCAAGATTCTTAATTTATATATATGACACCTTTTATTGCTGAATTAATAGGAACCGCTCTTTTGATCACCCTTGGATGCGGTGTTGTTGCCAATGTTATTTTAGAGAAAACCAAAGGACAAGGTGGCGGGTGGATAGTGATAACCACTGCCTGGGCCTTTGCTGTTTTTGTAGGTGTGGTGGTGGCAGGTCCGTATAGCGGAGCACATATAAATCCGGCTGTTACCATAGGATTGGCAGTGGTGGGTAGTTTTGAATGGTCTGAAGTTCCCTCCTACCTCCTGGCACAACTTCTTGGTGCTATGATCGGAGCCTTTTTTGTATGGATGGTATATAAAGATCACTTTGATATTACCAAGGATAAAAGCATAAAACTGGGAGTATTTGCCACTATTCCTGCCATACGTAATTACGGTTCCAATCTTTTTAGTGAAGTTTTTGGCACCTTTGTTCTGGTCTTTACCATTCTATTTTTTACAGATGCTACAATGTCCTCTACAGAAGAGATCATAGGCCTTGGATCCCTGGGTGCACTACCCGTAGCGCTTTTGGTCTGGGTTATAGGGCTGTCATTAGGGGGAACTACCGGCTATGCGATTAATCCTGCCCGTGACCTGGGCCCCAGACTTATACATGCACTTATGCCTATAAAAGAGAAAGGAAGCAGTGATTGGGCGTATTCCTGGGTGCCAATTTTAGGACCAATACTAGGATGTTTGGCAGCGGCCGGACTTTCACTTTTAATCCTTAATTAGGATAGGATGTCTCTGACGTAATGGCTATAGCCTGTGCTGCGAGATAAGAACCTGTCCAGGCATTTTGGAAATTATACCCACCTGTAATAGCATCAATATTTAAAATCTCCCCTGCAAAATAAAGTCCAGGGTGTAACTTACTTTCAAAGGTTTTAAAATTGATCTCTTTCAGGTCTATTCCGCCTGCGGTTACAAATTCTTCTTTAAAAGTACTTTTTCCCTCTACTAAAAACTCGCCTGCTGTAAGTTCTCTGGCTAGTTCCTGTAATTGTTTCTTGGAGATATCTGCCCATTTCTGATCCGTTAAGATCCCGGCTGCCTGCACTAATTTCCCCCATAGTCGTTTAGGGATATCTAAGGGATGTGTTCTAAAAACTGTTTTCTTGGCCTCCATTTCCTTTACTTCCATCAAAAAGGAAAATAAGCCTTGCTGATGATACTCTGGCACCCAATTCACATGTATCCAAAAACGGTATTGGTAGTCGTGTAAAATTCTGGCACCCCAGGCAGAAAGTTTAAGAATTGCCGGCCCGCTCATGCCCCAATGAGTGATTAACAATGGTCCTTCAGAAACCATTTCTTCACTGCGCTCAGCGGTGCTTTTCAGAGATACCGTTATTTTTTTTCCGGGGATATCTCTGAATACCAATTTTACTCTGGCGTGAGTGCTGAGGCCGGGGATACCTTCAATACGCGGATCGCGAATATTAAAGGTAAATAAAGAAGGTACTGGTTCAATAATTGTGTGTCCCAACCTTTTTAGTACATTCCACATTTTTGGGCTACTCCCGGTAGTAATGAGCAATTGTTTCGCAAAAAAAGAGGTTGTCTTGGTTTTAACTTCATAGACTTTCCCATTCTCCGTTTCAGAAGAAGGAATGGTAATATCTATAACCACAGTATTCCTGAT
>CBDUON010000050.1:0-14405 GCA_965368835.1 uncultured Eudoraea sp.
CGCTATATTTTGTCTCAGATCGATTTTAAAACGGTCCTCTTAGATATTATGTTGAGCTTTCTCCTGTTTGCAGGGGCAATGCATACCGATTTTGTATCACTTCAAAAGCATCGCTGGCCCATCATAAGCTTTTCCACACTGGGCGTACTTACCTCTACTTTCTTGGTAGGAACTCTTATGTATTATGGACTTTCACTTTTGGGGATGGAAATCCCGTTTATCCAATGCCTCCTTTTTGGAGCCTTAATTTCACCGACCGATCCTATAGCGGTATTGGGCATCCTTAAAACAGCCGGAGTACCCCAAAAGCTGAAAACAAAGATCGTGGGGGAATCACTTTTTAACGATGGTGTAGGGGTGGTGGTTTTTCTGACCATTTTTAAGATTGCTTCTCCTTCCAATGAAACTGTTTCAGCCCTTGATGTGATGGAGCTATTTGGGGTAGAAGTATTTGGCGGTCTCATACTTGGTTTTGTATTGGGTTGGATTACGTACCGACTTTTGAAGACCATAGACGATTATGATATTGAAGTGATCATTACCCTGGCGACGGTTATGACGGGAACAGTAATAGCCCATTATTTCCATGTATCTGCACCGCTGGCCATGGTAGTAGCCGGATTGTTTATTGGCAATGATAAATTGCGTGATACTTCTATGTCTGAGAACACGGTTATTTATGTGGATAAATTCTGGGAATTGATAGATATTCTTCTCAATACCCTGCTATTTGTTTTATTGGGGATGGAGATCCTGGTGCTAACCTATGAAATGGACTATCTCCTTGCAGGCTTGCTCGCTATACCCATAGTCCTTCTTTGCAGATACCTCTCATTATTGCTGCCTATTTCCTTCTTTAATAAAAAACTAGACTTTGTACCAAAGACCAATTTAATAATGACATGGGGAGGACTACGGGGCGCTATTTCTATCGCCCTGGCTTTGGGTCTTACCGAGGCAATGAATCGGGATCTTTTTCTGGTGATTACCTACGTGGTGGTCGTTTTCTCTATCATATTTCAGGGTCTAACAGTCGGGAAGTTGGTTAAAAAGGTATCCACGAAAGAAGTGGAATAAAACTTCATTTAAATTAATTCGTTAATAACTAGTCAATATCTCCTTTTTATGAGGGTTATTTTATAAGGCGCAGAGCCTCCCGCTTACTAAGAGGATGCAATGAAGTTTTTGCTGCAAATTGAAGCACCCAATCCTCATTGGTCTTACCGTATTCTCTTAGCACCCATCCTATTGCTTTATTGATAAAAAAGTCCTGAGATCCCAATAAATTTTGAATCGACTTTGCCAAGAATTCTGTGTCTAAGGTCTCTTTGTATTTTAATTGAAACAAGAGGGTAGTGCGTTGCAACCACATGTTGTTGGAAGACATCCATCTTTTAGTAATATCATTTCTTTTATGTGGAAAAGCCTTAAAATAAGCGCCAACTAAATTTGCGGCTATAAAATCTACCGTATCCCACCATGACTTGTGTGTGATCATATATTCATAAAGCACAATATCTTCTTCTTCAATGTTCTTGATATATTTCCTGGCCAATTCCTGAGCTACATACTGATTTTCTCTTTCCGGTAGATTCCATAATGAGGTAACAAGCTTGTGCAATTCATGTTTGGGAGGCAACACATCCTTTTTAAATAATTCTCTTTGGATAGCCCTTCTTACAGGTGTTTTAACGCCATAAAAACTGAATTGATTACGCATATAGGCTTGCTGCCCCGTTGCGATAGATGCATTGGCCTCCTTTTCAAATTGAGCTTTTAAAGTGTTTAAAAATTGGTGCATTATTTAATTTATTTCGGATGGTGTAAGACCATTATAAAACTAAATTTAATTAAATAAAAGGTAACTATTTCTGGCAACGCCGAGGTTTAGGGCAAATGATAAGCCATCGTTTCATTCCTTTTTTCTAATTTTACTAAAAACTAACCGATGGCCACCGACCTACATTGCAAGAATTGCGATACCCCCCTGGACCCCTCCTTTAGGTATTGTCCTACATGTGGTCAGGAAACTGCAGATGGTTTAACTTTTGGTGTACTCTTTAGTAAAACAATAAGCGACTATTTTTCGGTGGATGCCCGATTCTTCAGAAGTTTTATTCCTCTTATGTTTAGGCCGGGAGTTCTGGCAAGGCGTTTTGTAGATGGAAAACGCCTGAAATATCTGCACCCTGCCCAATTCTACCTGTTTATATCCGTATTGTTCTTCTTCCTGGGCTCTTTTAATATTCGGAAAGCCGATGATGAAATGTCCAAGGCCCTTCAAAAAGGATTTGAAAAGGAGATCTCAGTCGACTCTGTGAAAGTATCTGAAAAAGATTCTATTCAGATTGAAGAGGCCAGGAAAATGCTTAAAAAGAATCAAAAGATGATAGGTATATCCGATGAGGATATGCAGACTATTGATTCTGCGATCACTACTACTGCCCAGAATCCAAATGATGTAAACAGTGGAATGACCTTCGATTTTAATAAAGAGCTCGATTCCCTTATATCAGCCGGTGCTCCTAAAGAGGATAAATTAAAGGCAATGGGGATGAAAGAAGATGCTAGTGGCTTTGAAATAAGGTTTTACGAACAGATGTTAAAATTTTATCAGCAAAGAGGAGGAGGCATCATACAGACCTTATATGATACCATCCCTATTGCGATGTTCCTTTTAATGCCGCTGTTTGCCATGTTATTAAAGCTCTTTTATTGGAAAAGAGGCAACTTTGCCCATCATATGGTGTTTAGCTTTTATTTTTTCACCTTTTTATTTACCTCCTTCTGTCTTCTAATTCTGGCGAATATGCTCTTTGAAGTGCCTGTTTGGCTGGAAGTGCTTATTACATTATCCTATGTGGTGTATCTGATCCTGGCGCTCCGAAATTTTTATAGAAGCAGTTGGCTGGGAGCCTTTTTTAAAGCCGGCCTAATTTCTTTTGCCTATATGCTTTTTATTCTGCCTGTGGCCTTTATAGGTATTGTATTTATGGCGTTTATGCTTTATTAGCAAGTTTTAAAATACCAAAGTTATTTAGTTTATCATAAATAGCGCATTGGCGAAAAAGAGTTTTCCATTTTCCCAGAAACCGCGGAATAATGGATTATCTACCATGTATACCACCTGTCCACGTCCATGGTTTTCTACTCCGAAGACCAGGCTGTTTTTAATAGTTTTCTGAGCCTCACTGCCTGCAAAACCGGCAACGGGTTTTGTGTTGTTTTCTATATAAGCCACCGTACCAGATTCCAGATAGTCAAAACTGTCATTGCCCAGTTTTAATGAAAAATAGGTGTCGCCATATCCAAAAGCCAGCGGATGTGTGGGATCTACTTTTGTTTTAAAGATAGCTCCCGTAATGGCTTGTTTCATTCGTTCTCGTTGTTCATTCTCATAAAGTTCAACCTCCAGATTCGTACTGTCTTTTTTGCGTTCTCTGGCTTTAATACCAAAGCCTTCTTTCCCATCAATAGCATCAATGGAATTGCCCATGGCAATGAGTCGGCCACCGGCAGCAACCCATTCTTTTACGCTTTTCAACATGCTCTCATCCATAAAATTCCGATAACCCCAGCCATCTGGTAAGATCAAAACATCATATTCGCTCAGATCTGTTCGTTTTATATAATCGGCATCTAAAACGGTTAAGGGATAGTGCAATTGTTGTTCAAAGAAATGCCATATCTCACCGAAGCGCAGTGTAGAAGTAGGCTCCCCTGAAAGGACACCCACCTTAACAGGCTTGATCATCCCTACATAACTCGAGCCAAAATCTTTCCCTTGATCAACAAAGCCTGTATCTGCGACGTCAAGCATTATTAAATGTTTACTTGTCAAAGATTTTAATGTTTTTATAAAGTCGGGATGATTTTTATTATCAGATGTTGTAATAATAAGACTTCCTCTCTCAAATATTTTGCCATTGAGGCTAAATGGTTTTTCAGCACGCCTTGTTTTAATTTTATTCACTATTAAATCTGCAAGGAAACGAGCATCTTTCATACTGTTCCAATCCGATATATAAGCATAAACATCTTCACTGATCATTTGCTCAAAAGGTTTGGGAGGGTATATTGTCCATTTATCTGAATTAGTAGCGGTCACCAAGGAAGTTGAAGCCACGGCATCGACTCCATACGCATACGGTAAGGACCAGGCCGTAATATCATAGGTAAGAGAGTCACTTAATTTAGCATCTGGTTCAAATAAGACCTTTACAAGTGTTCCTTTTTTCTGATTTGTAGATACTATCAGACTATTTTCAGATGTTTGAATGCTTCCATTGGTGCCTGTTTTATAATTAAAACCTTTGGTAACACCTTTTTTACCCCAGCCATATTCAATCCCATGTTTTTCCAATAGGTCGGCGAGTGCCTGTTTCTTATCACTATCGCCATTTAAGACATAGCTTTTGTATTTGTAATTCTTGGGCTGATAGAATTTTTGAAATTCCTGATTTAGTTTAACCATGTTTTGGGAAGCCACTTCTATAGTTGATAGTCCGGTGGTTTTATGATGGTCCATTCTATCCTTAAGTGTAAGTGTGTCCCCAAGAGATGTAATTACTCCGAGACCGGCTCTTCCGCTACCCCCTTGCTCATAGGTCATCCCAATGGCACCATTATAAGTTGGATAGGTATCTCCATAACTGGGGTAAAAGAGATCAAACCGCTCCTTTGTAAAATAGAACCAACCGTTGGCATCGAAGTATTTCGCGTGATTTCTCCCAAGCGTTTCCTGAAAAGAGCGTTGAAAAGGTGTTATTACTTCGTGAAAAGGTTCTGCAGATGGGGCAAAGAAGTAAGGATTATCTACGCCTTGTTCGTGAAAATCAACATGAATATGAGGCAGCCATTTGTTGTACATAGGCAAGCGTTGCTGACTCTCTACCTGGGTTAACCATGCCCAATCCCTGTTCAGATCGAACATATAATGATTTGCTCTTCCACTCAACCAGCCTTCGTGATGCTCTTTACTATCAGGATTCACCTGGTTGGGAGTATTTTTAAATTGATTATACCAATTCACATAACGGTCGCGCCCGTCCGGATTAATACATGGGTCAATAATAACCACTGTATTTTCTAAATAAGCTTGTTTTGAGGTCAATAGTTCATAAATAGTCTGCATGGAGGCCTCGGTGCTTACGCTCTCATTACCATGTACGTTATAACTGAGCCATACAATGGCTTTGGAAGCATTACTAGTTCCTTCTGTACTCTTTATATGCTCTGTGCGGATGGTTTCCAGATTGCTGATGTTATCAGCAGACGAAACAAAGGCCAACAATAATGGTCTTCTTTCATTGGTCTTCCCATATTCCTGCAATTGCACCCTGTCCGACGCTTCACTTGCCAAATATTGATAATAATTTACCACCTCATGATGCCTGGTAAACTGCGTTCCTAACTCGTATCCGAGAAATTCTGAGGGCGATTTTATGGATTGTGACCACATCAAGAGTGGAAGAAGGAAAGCGAGTAAGAAGGAGAATTTTTTCATATATCAAGGGTATAAAAGGAAAGTCTCAAAGCTAAGAATTAAAATTGAAATGTAGAGGGTACCTGGTATACAGCTCAACGACAAAATGGGGCAACTAATCCTTATTGAAGGCACTCGTTTTATTTTCCTTTACCAATTGTTCCCGTTTGTAATTGGCACAACTTAACGTATTTTTGGGAAATGAAAAGACTCAGAAATGTATCTTTGAAAGCCTATAAAAGAGTAGTATGCAGCTAGAAGGAATTCCTTTTAAAGAAACAGGTTATTTTACAGAGATCATTTGTGATTACCTGGATGAAGTCCCGTCACTGCAACCTTTCTATCATAGATTTCCTTCCATAAGTTCCTTTAAAGCACAGATTAAAGAAAAACAGCATAGTTTTTCTGATGGTACACGAAAAGTGCTGGCCGCTGCACTTGTAAAGCAATATGAGGGCGTAGATATTTCCGTTAAAACAAAGAAGCATCTTTCCATGTTGGAAGATTCCAATACGTTTACGGTGGTAACAGGGCACCAGTTAAATCTTTTTACCGGACCCTTATATTTTCTGTATAAGATCATCAGTACTATCAACCTTACCACAGAGCTTAAGAAGGCATACCCGGAAAAACATTTTGTGCCTGTTTATTGGATGGCTACGGAAGATCATGATTTTGAGGAGATCAATTACTTTAATTTTAAGGGAAAGAAAATACATTGGAACAGAGATGCATCCGGTGCTGTTGGTCACTTATCTACGGAAGGATTAAAGGCCGTATTTGAGTTATTTTCTCAGGACCTAGGGACGGGAAAACAGGCCGCAAAACTCAAAGAATTGTTCAGCAATTCTTATCTGAAACACAAGACACTTACATCTGCTACCAGGTACCTGGCAAATGGACTTTTTGGAGCCCATGGACTTGTCATCGTAGATGGAGATGATAAAGCACTAAAGCAGTGTTTAATTCCACATATTAAGGAAGATATATTCAGGAACACAGCCTTTAAAAAAGTCACGGATACCATAGCTGCACTGGAAGCAACTTCCGCCAACTATACTATACAAGTAAACCCGCGGGAGATCAATTATTTCTACCTCAAGGATGGTATTCGCGAACGGATCATTCAAAAAGGGGAAGATTTTTATGTGATTGATACCGAATTGCGGTTCACCAAAGAGGAGATGTTAGAAGAAATTGAATCTTTTCCGGAACGCTTTTCGCCAAATGTGGTCAGCAGGCCATTATACCAGGAAGTCATACTGCCAAACCTCTGTTATATTGGAGGAGGGGGAGAGCTGGCTTACTGGTTAGAACTCCGCTCTTCTTTTGAAGCTGTTAAGGTTCCTTTTCCAATACTGTTACTTAGAAATTCTGCCTTGATAATCACTGAGAAACAGCAGCAAAAATTGCATAAAATGAATCTGGAGGCAAAAGATCTGTTTTTGGAGCAAAACCGACTCATCAATAAGAAGATCAGGGAGATCTCCAATATAGATATAGACTTCAGCCCTCAGCGAAAACATCTGATAGAACAATTCAAAGCGCTTTACGATCTGGCCAAAAAAACAGACAAATCCTTTCTGGGTGCAGTAAAAGCCCAGGAGGTTAAACAACTCAAAGGGCTCGATGTTTTAGAAAAACGTCTTTTAAAGGCTCAAAAACGAAAATTAAAGGATCATGTGCTGCGGATGACCGACTTGCAAAATGACCTATTTCCCAACAAATCGCTACAGGAGCGAAATCGTAACTTTTCTGAATTGTATTTAGAATTAGGGGATGAGCTTATTCCTTCGTTAATGAAAGCCTTGCATCCTCTGGATTCAGAATTTGTTATTGTAAGATATTCATAGTTTTCCTGCGGTATTAAGACAGTCCCTTGTACTTTTGTCATAGATACCTTTTTCCATGCATAATATTGATATAGAAGTGGTAGAAATGACATTAGATGTCATGAAATACGCCATAAGTCGCATTACAAATACTTCACCCACATTAGGAAAGCCCAGAAAGGAAGAGGAATTGTACAAATTGGTAGGAGAGACCATCACCTCAGAAGGCATAGGCGGGGAACAGGCTTTTAAATTATTTAAAGATATACTGCTTCCGGCAACCGTGCCTATAGATCATCCCAGACATTTGGCTTTTGTACCTGCTGCGCCTACCAGAGCCGCTGTAATGTTCGATTTGGTTACTTCTGCCTCCAGCATACACGGAGCTTATTGGATGGAAGGAGCGGGGGGTATCTTTTGTGAAAACCAGGCAATGAAATGGCTGGTGTCTCTAACCGGGATGCCAAAAGGTGCTTTTGGGGTCTTTACAAGTGGAGGTACTGCTGCTAATTTATCTGCCATGGTAACTGCCAGGGAGAATTGGAGAAAAGTTGCCGCCAACAGAAATAAAAAAGGACTTGTAATTACCTCGGTTGGTGCACATTCCTCTATAAAAGCTATGGCCCAGGTGATAGATGCAGAACTAGTTCTGGTTGATTCTGATGAAGAAATGACCGGGGAGGATCTACAAATGAGGATCAATTCCCTGGAGGCCTCACAGCGCGAACGTTTATTTGCCGTGGTTGCTACCGGAGGGACCACAAATGCAGGAATTATTGATGATTTAGAGGGCATTGCTCAAGTCTGTAGGAAAGAAGGTTTGTGGTATCATGTGGATGCTGCCTACGGAGGCGGAGCTTTAGTAGCCGATTCTGTCCGACATCACTTTAATGGTATTGAAAAAGCAGATAGCATTACCATAGACCCTCATAAATGGCTTTTCTCTCCCTATGATTGTGGGGCCATATTATATAAGAATCCGGAATTGGCAAAAGAAGCGCATTCTCAGGAAGGTTCTTATCTCGATATCTTTAAAGATGAGGGCGCCCATGGGTTTAATCCGGCCGACTATCAGATACAACTTACCAGAAGGTTACGCGGCCTTCCTTTATGGTTCTCCTTGGCTACTAATGGAATTGACAAATATAAATGGGCTGTTGAGAAAGGGATTTCTCTGGCTAATTTATCAGGAGCACTTATAGAACAACGGCCAGAATTGGAATTGGTAAGACCTCCCAGCCTGTCTTGTGTTTTGTTTAAGCGCAAAGGTTGGTCCCCGGAAATGTATACAAATTGGACCTATGAAAATCACAAAGCAGGTATTGCTCTGGTTACGCCCACCCAGTGGAGAACCAAAGAAGGGAATGAAACGGTAATTCGTTTTTGTTTTATTAATCCGGATACCAGTCAGGAAGATATTGAACTGATCTTAGATACATTAAAAGAATAGGTACAAAAGGAAACTAGGGTACCAAAAACTCACTTTCCCAGGAATTAACTTCCCAGGAGTAACGAACTCTGATATGGTTGGGGCTCTTAAGCTTGAGATATTCTATTTTAAAAGGCGTAATTTCTACAATGCAGAAATGATCCTCATCATCTAAATATTCTAAGTGATTCGGATTGGTTAATGTAGTACCAGGAGCTGAGGTAGACATATAGTCCTTTCTTGAAATCTTTTTTACACCTTCCCAGTATTTTTCTTTTGTTTCTTTGTTATGCAACACTTTGGCTAATCCTTCTATCCTAATTTGCAGCATGTTTTTCGGATTGTAAAAAAGGAGTCCTACTTTTTTATTTTCCTGCAGATGAATCATTTTTTTAGATCTGCTGTCTGTGTAAAAGGTTAGTATAAGATCCTCCGAAACTTCGCGAAGAATAATTGTCCGCAAACGTGCTACCTGGTCTAAACCCACCGTGGCCAGGGTGAAATTTCGAAAGGCATGTCCTTTTTGAGAGACTCCTTTCTTTAATTCTTCGGAAAGTTCTTGAAAATAATTCTGAGTCATGCGTATAGTCTTAAAAGTAAATAAAGATAAAAAATTTAAAGTTGAGGTAGGGTATTTTAAATGTGAGTTGTTCTATAATAAATTGCTGTGAAAAAGATTTTTTTTAAAGTGTCATAATAATTCATGTGTTTAGGTTGGTTTTTGATTTGAAAAGCCTTGACCGTAGGGGTCAGGGCTTTTCTATTTACAGGTATACACCTTATTTAATTACCCTAACTAACACCTAATAACACATGTGATACTGCTACTTATTTTTGCACTGTGCTAATGTACTTTATAATCTAGGCGCATTGTAATAGACGCTGTTTTCTTCTTGGCAGAGGTATTGTATACGCCTCCCCAACTAAAGGCTTCATCAGAATTCTGCCCTGTTATCTGAAATACCCCCATCTGAGCGGAAATAAGATCTCCCAAAGTACCACCGGCATTGTCTGCAATATTTTCAGCTCTAAGGCGGGCATCTTCAGTGGCTTGTGCTATCATTTTAACTTTAAGATCTGCAAGTTGTGTGTAGTAATATCTTGGGGGAGATGATGTAAATTGGACGCCTTTGTTCAATAATTCGGTGATCTCCCTGGCTACTTTTTCTATTAGTGACACATCTTTTGATTCAATATTCACCGATTGAGTCAGAGAATATCCCCGGAAAATACTACCTATATAATTCCCGTTGTCATATTTGTTATCTCTTTGTTCTAAGGTCTGTACCGAATTAAAAATGATGTTCTCTGAAGATATGCCTTTAGACTCCAGATAGGTACGTACAATCTCTTTATCCCGATTAACTTGTTCAAAGGCGGTCTTAAGATCAATATTGAATGCGGTAAAAAAACCTTCCCATACTATTAGGTCTGAAGTGAAGTTTTCATTACCTAATCCGGTAACCGAAATGACCTGCGGCGGATTTGCTCTTTCCTTATAAGCATTCCCTAAAAAATAAGCGGCCAGGACAATAGAAATCCCAAAAATTATAGCTGAGACGTGTTTCATAAAAAGGACGTTAATAAACCTGTGATAAATATACCTAAAGATCCTTTACAAAATAGCTCAAATTGCTATTTTTGCCCATGCAAAACAACGTCCTTATATTAGATTTTGGATCTCAATACACCCAGCTCATAGCTCGCAGAGTTCGGGAACTCAATATATATTGTGAGATTAAACCGTATAATCATCTTCCGGAAGATCTTTCCGAGTACAAAGCTGTGATCCTTTCAGGGTCGCCTTACTCAGTTCGTTCTGAGGAGGCGCCACATCCGGATCTAAGCAACATCAAAGGCAAGATCCCCTTACTTGGCGTATGTTATGGGGCACAATATATAGCCCATTTTCACGGAGGTAATGTTGCTCCATCCAATACCAGAGAATACGGCCGGGCCAGATTGTCTAACATAAAGGAAAATGAACCTTTCTTTGATAAGATAAAGGTGGGCTCACAGGTTTGGATGAGTCATTCTGATACTATCCAGACTTTGCCACAGGAAGCTGAGCTATTGGCCAGTACAGAAGATGTGCAAAATGCTGCTTTTAAAATTGGAAATGAAAAGACCTACGCAATTCAGTTCCATCCGGAAGTTTATCACACCAAAGACGGGAAACAATTGTTGGAGAATTTCCTCGTCCATATTGCCGGATTAGAACAAACCTGGACCCCCGATGCCTTTGTAGAGACCACAGTAGCAGAACTTAAGGAGGAGATTGGGAACGATAAAGTAATTTTAGGCCTTTCAGGAGGGGTAGATTCTACCGTGGCAGCAGTGTTACTGCACAAGGCCATAGGAAAACACCTGCATTGTATTTTTGTAAACAACGGACTTCTGCGAAAAAATGAGTTTACAGAAGTGCTGGATCAGTACAAACATATGGGGTTAAATGTGAAGGGAGTAGATGCTTCGGCACGCTTTTTGGATGCTTTGGCCGGGGAGGATGATCCTGAGAAGAAACGTAAGATCATTGGAGGTATTTTTATTGATGTATTTGACGATGAAGCACACTTGGTGGAAGATGCCAAATGGTTGGCTCAGGGGACCATTTACCCAGACAGGATAGAATCTGTCTCGGCCTCCGGCGGACCATCTGCAACCATCAAAAGCCATCACAATGTTGGAGGGTTGCCAGACTATATGAAGTTGAACATAGTTGAGCCCTTGAAAATGCTTTTTAAAGATGAGGTAAGAAGAGTTGGAGCTACGTTGGGGATCGCGGACGAAAGATTGGGAAGGCACCCATTCCCGGGACCCGGACTTGCCATAAGGATACTTGGAGATATAACCAGAGAGAAAGTGGCCATATTACAGGAAGTAGATGCTATCTTTATCAACGGATTACGAGATTGGGGATTGTATGATAAAGTTTGGCAGGCAGGAGCCATGTTATTACCTGTCCACAGTGTAGGGGTCATGGGAGATGAAAGAACCTATGAGAAATGTGTGGCTTTAAGAGCGGTAGAAAGTACAGATGGAATGACCGCAGATTGGGTAAATTTACCATATGAGTTCTTACAAAAGGTCTCCAATGATATAATTAATAAAGTTCCAGGGGTGAATAGGGTAGTTTATGACATAAGTTCTAAACCCCCGGCAACCATAGAGTGGGAATAAACGTATATAAAATGATGAAAGTATTAAACTTCCTTGTATTGTTTCTATTGTTTGCTATTAATGTGCAGGCACAACAATTCAAAACCCATGCTGTTAAATCTGGAGAAACTCTATATAGCATCTCCAAATTATACCGTGTTACGCCATTTAACATTCTTAAATATAACAAGGAGATAAAACAGGGAGACGTTTTAAAACCCAATACTATCCTGGTTATACCAATGCAGGCAAGCGCTTCAGATACCAGTCCGCTTCCGGAAACTCCTAAAGTAGTTCCTGTGGTAAAACAAGCTGATGAGGAGCAAGATCAGCGTACTCCGCTTCGATTCCGAACACACCGTGTTCGAAAAAAGGAGACCATTTATGGTATCTCACGAAGATATGAGGTAAGTGTAGATGATATTAAACGATACAATAAGGAGCTCTACAGCACACCTTTAAAGAAAGGGATGCGAATAGAGATCCCCGTATATCCGAAAATAGAAGAAGTAATAGATAGTATTAATCCGGAAGATTTTGAGACATATATAGTACAGCCAAAAGAAACAAGATGGAGTATTGCCCATAAATATGGGATCACTGTAGACAGCCTGGTAAGTTTAAACGCTTTCTTGCCAAAGACTACGAATCATTTGGCAATAGGACAGGAATTGAATTTGCCAAAAAAACCGGGAAGTACGGTGGAAGGGCAGGTAGTTCAGTTATTTGAATCATATACCGTTCCATCTAAAAAAACCATGTATAGCATCAGTGGCGAATATGGAATTACTTCAGATGAGATCATAAAGCTAAATCCAATGATCCTTGAACAAGGTGGTTTAAAAGAGGGAATGGTTCTCAGACTGCCGGTTAAAAAATTAGAAACGGAGGAGGTCAACACAGATAATTATATTTTTTACGAAGTAAAACCAAAACAAACTGAATACTCCTTAACGCGAAAACTTGGGATAGGGTATAGTGAGTTATTGGCGCTGAATCCGGAATTATCCAGGGGACTAAAAGCCGGGATGGTCCTTAAATTGCCCAAAGAGAATGCAGTTAATTTGGAAGTGAGGAACTCCTTGATCCTGGACAAGATAAACCTCATAGATAGTATCAACAGGCAAAACAAACCTCGACTACTTGTTCTCTTGCCGTTTCGTATTAACCGACTTAATATGAACAGCATAGAAGAAACAGAACAAGCTATTGAACGGAGTAACGCTATTTCGTATAGTCTGGGATTATACAGTGGTGCCCTTATGGCTGTAGATTCTGTTGCCAAGCTTGGAGTGTCTGTTAATGTGAAGACATTTGATACAGAATTAAGTAAAGAACGGGTGCGATTAATTTTGGCGAGACAAAATATGGGAGAGTTAGATGCTATTATTGGCCCATTACAACCTGAAAACTTAAAGGAAGTGGCTAGTCAGGCTAACCAGTATCAAATACCGATCATAGCGCCTCTTACATCTGAAAGTGACCTTAGCTTACCGAATGTATTTTTCTCAGTACCATCAGATAAGGTGCTAAGAACAAGAATGTTGGATTATGTGGAAGCGGTGAAAAAAGATCAAAATATCATCGTGATCAGTGATTCCAAGACCGATTCAACCCGGGCCCTGATACAGCGAAGATTTCCCTTGGCCAAATCCATTCAGATCCTGGAAAATGAGAAAAATATATCCCTGAATATTGAGCAATTTAACTTGCTGCTATCTTTAGAAAAAGAGAATTGGGTTTTTGTTGAAACCGATAATTTTAAACTGGTAGCCAGCGTAACTTCTATTCTTAATTCTTCGAATACCACGGAAACTCCTGTCCGCATGTTCACGACAAATAAAAATAAAGCTTTCGAGAATGATGTGGTTTCAGGGACACACCTTTCTAATCTTAATTTTACCTACCCTTCTATTTATAAAGAAACCGGGAACGACTCTTTTGTAAGAGCCTATAGAAAACGATATGGGAGCGATCCGGATAGGTATGCCACCCGTGGTTTTGACCTCACTTTTGATCTGTTGTTAAAACTGGCGTACAGACCAGATCTTTTGGCAGCTTCGGATCGTATCGGAATTACCGAGTATTCCGGGAATAAGTTTGATTATGCCAAAGACCTGGCATCCGGATATTTTAACCTTGCTTCCTATATAATGATGTATCAAAACATGAGCATCAAACAGATAACCCAGTAGAATATGACCTCAAGAGTCACCTATACCGGCAGTTTACGCACTTCATGTGAGCATCTTGCTTCAGGGAGCAAATTTATCACAGATGCCCCGCTGGACAATCATGGTCTGGGACAGGCATTTTCACCAACAGATACCATTGCAACCGGTTTGGCTAGCTGTATGCTAACGGTTATGGGCCTCAAAGCAACTACTTTTCCAGTGGAGTTAGAAGGAGCCTATGCTGAAGTAACCAAACATATGGCCTCAGATCCCAGAAGAATTACTAAAATTGAAGTAGAACTTCATTTACCGGCCGGACTTTCAGA
>CBDUON010000051.1:0-14364 GCA_965368835.1 uncultured Eudoraea sp.
TTGGACTGGAGTCACTTAAAAACAGCCTTGAAAAAGACTATTTTTCACAAGTAACCATACGTAATTCCACTGTTTGCTGTGAACAGAATAATCTGGTTATTGAACTTCACTGTGCCCTGAGCCTTCATGAAGTTCTGTACCATATTCAACAAGGAACCTGGGGTACTGATGAGCCAATGCTTGTAAATAAAGGGCTCACAGTTCTAAGTAAGCATATGCAGGGTATAAGGGAAATCAATAATACGTTTATTGACGTTGAAGAACTTTCTTTTGAATTGAATGACTGCACTATTATTATTAAAAAGTTGGAACCAATGAGTGTAGAACAAGAATTAGATACTATTCTTAGCACTTTGGCAGAAAATTATGTCCATATCACCCGCCAACTTTCAGAAACACCTGCAGAAATTTTTATTCCGGTATATGAGGAAGTCTCCTCCGGGGATCAGGTTAACAGATTAGCAGGCCCGCTAATGATAGACCAAAAGGGGTATTACTCCTATTGGGGATTATACTTTGAAAGCGATATTGAAGCAGTTATTTACGACCTCAGGGATAAAAATATTATTTCTGGAGATCTAAACTTGCTAAACCAATAAAAAGAGGACGCTTTTCCATCATCTTATTTACATTATTCTTTACACCTAAGATCACCTCTTCATCATTTGGATGAGTAAGCACCTCATCTATAAAGGACACGATGACCTTCATGTCATCTTCGTTTAATCCACGTGTAGTTACTGCCGCAGTCCCAAAACGTATACCTGAAGTAATAAATGGTGATTTATCATCAAAAGGAACCATGTTCTTGTTAGCCGTAATATCTGCCTTTACCAAGACATGTTCAGCTTCCTTTCCGGTAATATTTTTATTTCGAAGATCTATCAGCATCATATGATTGTCTGTTCCTCCCGATATTATTTTGTAATCTTTGGCCACAAAAGCGGCTGCCATGGCAGCAGCATTCTTTTTTACCTGTATCATATAATGTAAAAAGTCTTCTGTAAGTGCCTCTCCAAACGCAATGGCTTTTGCAGCAATGATATGCTCTAAAGGGCCACCCTGATTCCCGGGAAATACCGCTAAATCGATTAGAGCCGACATTTTACGAAGGTTTCCATTCTTTAACCGTACTCCAAAAGGATTTTCAAAGTCTTGTCCCATCATAATAAGCCCTCCTCTTGGACCCCTCAGTGTTTTATGAGTAGTTGTGGTCACAAAATGAGCATGTGGGATAGGGTCGTTTAAGATACCTTTAGCTATCAATCCGGCCGGATGCGCAATATCTGCAAGCAATAAGGCGTCTACACTGTCCGCTATTTCCCTGAATCGTTTAAAATCCATATCTCTAGAATACGCTGACGCGCCGGCAATAATTAGCTTTGGCCTTTCCTTAAGTGCTATCTCCTGAATGACATCATAATTCAACATGCCGGTAGACTCCTCTACTCCATAAAAGGTGGGGCGATATAATTTCCCCGAAAAATTTACAGGCGAACCATGTGTTAAATGACCTCCATGAGAGAGATCGAATCCCAGAATAGTATCACCGGGTTGCAAACATGCCTGAAAAACAGCGGCATTGGCCTGTGACCCGGAATGTGGCTGAACATTGGCATACACAGCACCAAACAACTCCTTTGCACGTTCAATAGCAATAGTTTCAACCTGATCCACAATTTCGCATCCTCCGTAATATCGCTTTCCAGGGTATCCTTCAGCGTATTTATTGGTCAGTACAGATCCTGCAGCTTCCATTACCTGTGGGCTTGCAAAATTTTCCGAGGCAATGAGTTCTATCCCGTTTACCTGACGTTCTTTTTCGGCGGCGATCAGTTCAAATATTTGCGTATCCCTTTTCATAAATAAAGTTTTCTTTCAATTGAAGCGTAAAAGTACAAATTGCTCATTGTTAATGATTAGAATATAATATATTTGATTAGGAATTTATCAAATACAAATTAACAATTATACCATGCCTCTAAAAGCCAATGATCCTTCTTTAACTTCCTGGTTACCCGTACCGGAAAATTCTGATTTCCCAATTCAGAACATCCCTTTTGGTGTTTTTCTCACAAGAGATGATGTAATCACAATAGGAACGCGGATAGGAAACCATGCCATAGACCTGGGGGCCTTGCACCAACTTGGGTATTTTAGTGAAATTCCTTTGACAGATGATATCTTTCTACAGGATACGCTCAATGACTTTATATCTGATGGTAAAAAAACCTGGCGACTGGTTAGAAACAGGATAAGTCAGCTTTTTGAAAAAAATAATCAAGAATTACAAAAAAATAAGGATCATCAAAAGATCGTCTTGTTTACCATGGACGAGATAGAGATGCAATTACCGGTTCAAATTGGGGACTATACTGATTTTTACTCCAGTAAGGAGCACGCCACCAACGTAGGCAAAATGTTCCGGGATCCTGAAAACGCCCTATTACCCAATTGGCTGCACTTGCCTGTGGGGTATCACGGACGTAGCTCAACAATTATCCCTAGTGGCACTCCGGTAAGAAGGCCACACGGGCAAACTCTGCCCAAAGGAGCAGAAAATCCTGTTTTCGGCCCGTCCAGGCTGGTTGATTTTGAATTGGAGATGGCCTTTATTACGACCGATGCCAATGCATTAGGAGAACCTATTTCTGTAGACGAAGCTGAGGAATATATCTTTGGAATGGTCTTGTTTAATGACTGGAGTGCCAGAGACCTTCAGAAATGGGAATATGTACCCCTCGGACCTTTTTTAGCTAAAAATTTCGCCTCTTCCATCTCTCCATGGATAGTAACCTTAGATGCCCTGGAACCTTTCCGAGTAGCCAGTCCGAAGCAAGAACCGGTACCCCTGCCCTATTTAAGACAAAAAGGAAATAAAAGCTTCGATATTCATCTCCAGGTAGCTATAAAAACTGAAGATGGTTCTGAGACAACTGTGTGTAATACCAATTTTAAATATATGTATTGGACCATGTCACAGCAGTTAGCACATCATACCATTAATGGATGCAAGTTAAATAGTGGTGATATGATGGGTAGCGGCACTATCTCCGGTCCCACCCCGGATTCCTATGGCTCTATGTTAGAACTTTCCTGGCAAGGAACAAAGGAGATCACCCTGAAGAATGGTACTACCCGTAAATTCATTGGGGACAATGATACCGTCATCATGAAGGGGCATTGCGCTAAGAATGGAGTTCGTATAGGATTTGGTGAAGTTTCTACAAAAATTCTGCCTGCCGTAGACCTCAATAAAAAATAACAAACTTCTTTTTTAATTGTGTATTTCATCGGAGGTATACGATATATCGACCTTTTTCGTTATGATTTTGGATTATTTTGGCACGGCTCTTGGATATGCCCTACCAACCATAAAACAAAACATCATGAAAAAAGCACTACTTTACCTTACGGTCATTGTTTTTTTGATAGCCTGTGGAGGTGTAAAAAAAACACAGGAAGCTATTAATACCGGTAATTACCAACAGGCAATTAACAGCGCCCTGAGAAATCTTGCAGAAAAAAAGGATAAAAAAGGCAATCAGCCTTATGTTCTTATGTTGGAAGAAGCCTTTAGCAAGAATATGGAAAGAGAACTCCAGAACATCGCCTATTTAGAAAAAGATGGAAACCCTGCAAATCTTGAGGCTATATATAAAGGATATGCCAGGTTGAAGAATATTCAACAACGCATAAGACCTTTGTTACCGCTATACCTAAGAGATGAGGGCAGGGATGCCAGATTCGACTTTAAAAATTTCGATGAGGATATTATTGACTCAAAGGAGAGGCTTTCAGACTATTTGTTTGACAACGCTATGTCTTTATACAACAATGCTTCTAGTAAATTTGATTACAGAAGAGCCTATGAAGATTTCAGGTATTTGGATGAGATAAATCCAGGATATGGCAATACCAAAGAACAAATGGAACTGGCTCACCAAAAAGGATTGGATTTTGTAAAAGTGAAGATGATCAATGATACGCAAATGGTGATCCCAACCAGATTGGAAGAAGAACTGTTGAATTTCAACACCTATGGTTTGGATGATCTTTGGACCCAATATCACAATAATCCATTAAGTAATATTAAATATGACTATGAAATGCAGGTGGCCTTTAGAGACATCAACATTTCTCCTGAACAAGTGAATGAAAAACAATTCATTAAAGAGAAGCAGGTGGTAGATGGATACAAGTATCTGGAAGATGAGAATGGGAATTTGGTAAAAGACAGTCTTGGAAACGAAATTAAAGTAGATAATTTTAAAACCGTTAGCTGTAACTATTACCAATTCACACAGCAAAAACAAGCGCAGGTAACCGGAACGGTTAGCTATATTGATTTGCAATCTAAACAGCAAGTGAATACCTATCCGCTATCTAGTGAGTTTGTGTTTCAGCATGTGTATGCCAATTACAATGGAGATAAAAGAGCTCTCGACAATAATCTGGTTGCCTTGTTAAACCTTGGCGCAGTACCTTTTCCTTCTAACGAACAAATGGTGTACGATGCGGGAGAAGATCTAAAAGCCCGACTCAAAGAGATCGTCGTCAGACACAAATTCAATTAACTATCAGACACTTTTTTAATTAAATATATACACCCGGAGTCATCACCTCCGGGTTTTTATTTATAGATACTTTTCTATTGATACTTCTGAAATGGCACCATGGGAGGCCACTTTTACAACACTTCCGTTTTTTATGATCAGGAGCTGTGGTGATTCGTGACGCACCTGAAACCTTTGTGCAATCTCATTAGAAAGTGGTCTGTTGTGTTGTATATGCAACATATAAAGATCTGCCTGCTCCGAATTCAGATCATACTGTGCTTCAAATGACCGCAATGCCATACTGCTGATCCCACAAGTTGTAGAATTTTTAAAGATCAGTTGTGGTCTTTTTTTCGATCTGCTGATCAATGTATCCAATTCATCCCCGGATATAAGGGGAATCCATGGAATTTGTGGTTTCTTTTCCGTTGATGAAGTTCCACCTTTTTTGAATAAATCGAATAATCCCATCCTGTTATAGTATTTTATTAGGTGTCGCAATAAGATCTACCTGCCTAATTGTCTGTGTTTTAGCTTGAGTATCGGTCATTTTGTCTGCTATGATTAAATGGTAAGATTGTTGACCTATTGACTGCAAAAGTAGACATAAGAACTAAAAATACATAACAATGAATATCAACAATTTTACCATAAAATCTCAGGAGGTTATTCAAATGGCCCAGCAAATGGCTCAGGAGATGCAGCATCCTCAGATTGAGAATGAACATCTCTTTAAGGCCTTAACCGAAATTGATGAGAATGTTCTTCCCTTTATTCTAAAGAAACTGAACGTTAACCTCGCTTTGGTAGAACAAATTCTGGCCAAAGAACTGGAAAGCATCCCAAGAGTTTCCGGTGGCGAGTTACAATTCTCAAAAGAAGCAGGCAAAACCTTAAATGAGGCGAGTATCATTGCCAAAAAAATGCAGGATGAGTTTGTTTCTCTTGAACATATCTTACTGGCCATTTTTAAGTCCAAAAGTAAAATTGGACAGATCCTGAAGGATCAGGGAGTTTCAGAAAAGCATCTCCTGGCTGCCATTACTGAATTGCGCAAAGGAAACAAGGTTACTTCTCAGAGTGCAGAAGAAACTTATAATTCCCTAAATAAATACGCGCGAAATCTGAATGAATTGGCAGATAGTGGCAAGTTGGATCCGGTAATTGGAAGAGATGAAGAGATAAGAAGAATTTTACAGATCTTGTCCAGACGTACCAAGAACAATCCAATATTGGTGGGTGAACCAGGTACAGGTAAAACTGCTATCGCCGAAGGATTGGCTCATAGGATCATACAGGGAGATGTGCCTGAAAACCTAAAAGATAAAGTGATCTATTCTTTAGACATGGGCGCGCTCATTGCAGGAGCTAAGTACAAAGGTGAGTTTGAAGAACGACTCAAAGCTGTGATCAAAGAGGTGACCTCTAGTGATGGAGACATTGTATTATTCATAGATGAGATCCATACACTGGTAGGTGCCGGTGGTGGTCAGGGAGCTATGGATGCGGCTAATATCTTAAAACCCGCGTTGGCAAGAGGTGAATTACGTGCTATTGGAGCCACCACCCTTGAAGAATATCAAAAATATTTTGAGAAGGATAAGGCCCTGGAGCGTCGCTTCCAAAAAGTGGTTGTAAATGAGCCCGATACAGAAAGTGCCATATCTATTCTGAGAGGAATCAAAGAAAAATATGAGGCCCATCACAAAGTTCGTATTAAGGATGAAGCCGTAATTGCTGCCGTGGAACTTTCTCAACGATATATCACCAATAGATTCCTTCCTGATAAGGCAATTGACCTTATGGATGAAGCCGCGGCTAAATTGAGGATGGAGATCAATAGTAAACCGGAAAACCTGGACGTTTTAGACAGGAAAATTATGCAGTTGGAAATTGAGATTGAAGCCATAAAGCGTGAGGAAGACCATGCCAAACTAAAGGCCCTCAATATTGATCTGGCCAATGTAAAAGAAGAACGCAATGAGGTCTATGCCAAATGGGAAAGTGAGAAGTCGGTTATAGATGCTATTCAGAAGACGAAGCTAGATATTGAGAATTTTAAATTAGAGGCCGAACGTGCCGAGCGAAATGGCGATTATGGTCTGGTAGCCGAATTGCGCTATGGGAAGATAAAAGAAGCACAGGAAACTGTGGAAAAGCTTCAAAAAGACCTGGTAGAGGCACAGAAAGGCGGCACCTTAATTAAAGAAGAGGTCACCAATGAAGATATTGCCGAAGTGGTTGCCAAATGGACAGGTATTCCCGTAACCAAGATGCTTCAAAGTGAACGTGAGAAACTGTTGAAACTGGAAAATGTACTGCATAAAAGAGTGGTAGGACAAGATGAAGCCATTGATGCCGTCTCAGATGCCATTAGAAGAAGCAGAGCCGGATTACAGGATGCAAAACGCCCCATAGGGTCCTTTTTATTTCTTGGGACCACAGGGGTTGGTAAGACCGAGTTGGCTAAGACACTGGCAGACTATCTTTTTGATGATGAAAATGCCCTTACTAGGATAGATATGAGTGAATATCAGGAAAGACATTCTGTAAGCAGGCTGATTGGAGCTCCTCCGGGATATGTAGGCTATGACGAAGGTGGTCAGTTGACCGAAGCAGTAAGAAGACGTCCTTATTCCGTTATTCTGCTCGATGAGATTGAAAAAGCACATCCTGATACTTTTAATATTTTATTACAGGTACTGGATGAAGGTCGATTAACAGATAACAAGGGAAGGGTGGCCGATTTTAAAAACACCATCATCATCATGACCAGTAATATGGGTGGGCATATCATTCAGGAGACGTTTGAGAATGTAAAAGACGTTCACAGTGCTGCAGAAGCTGCAAGGATCGAAGTTATGGGCTTATTAAAACAAAACATACGCCCAGAATTTTTAAACCGGATAGATGACATCATCATGTTTACTCCTCTGAGCAAGCAAAATATTGTTGAGATCGTAAGATTGCAGTTAGAACACCTTAAAAAACTGGTGAACAAACAACATATTACAATTGACGCAACTGAGGAAGCTATTCAATATCTGGCCGAGAAAGGGTATAACCCGCAATACGGGGCCCGACCAATTAAGCGAACCATCCAGAAAGAAGTATTGAATAATCTTTCAAAGGAACTTTTAAGTGGTTCAATTAGCGCTGAGAGTATTATTCTTATAGATTCTTTCGACGATGGATTGGTATTTAGAAATCAATCAGAACTGGTGAATTAATTTCTCTTATTCACTCTACATAACAGGCATCCGAATTCAAAAGTCTTCGGATGCCTTTTTTAATCAAAATATATACGGTGCAGGAATTAGATTTTTTATATTCGTAAAAAATTGATCCTTCATGACCACCAAAGCCGAACGCACTTCCGCTTTTATTATTGAAAAAGTGGCGCCTATTTTTAATAAGCAAGGCTATGTAGGCACCAGCATGAGCGATCTTACAGAGGCCACAGGTCTTACCAAAGGAGCTTTATACGGGAATTTTGAAAACAAGGAATCCCTGGCACTTGCTGCTTTTGAATACCACAGTAAAATATTACTGGCTGCCATAGACGAACACTTGAATGGTCCTGGCAATGCTATAGATACTCTATTCCGACTTACTAATTTCTACCGGCACTACGATGAATTTACGGCCCCTATGGGTGGTTGTCCAATCCTTAATGTTGGGGTAGATGCACAATACAATAACAAACTGTTAGAAGGTGCAGCGAAAGAAACGATGCGGACTATTGAAGGAAAGATCGCTTTGGTTTTAGAGAATGGTGTAAATAAAGGAGAATTAAAATTACCTGTTCCACCTTTGCAATTCGCTAAACAATTATTTACAATGATACAAGGGGCTATTGCTATGGCCACTATTACGGGAGACAGGAAATACCTGCTCAATACCATCGCGTATCTAGAAGTGTTGGTAAAAAAAGAGATCAGGAAATAGGCCTATTGGCCCCTTACCCTAAAGATCCAAATAGTCTCCGTGTATTTTCCAAAAAACTTACTGTCTCTTGCTTCTCTCGCTTCCTGCATAGTATCATATCGCTCAAGATATACGTAATTATGCTTCTTCTGAGTTCGGTAAAACGACTTGGGATCTAGCCCTTTGTCCTTTAGACTCTGCATAAATTTATTGTAGTACATTTTTGTTCCAAAAATATTTACAATTAAATAAAATCCGGGACGTATATCTTCCGTAAGAACAACTTCTTCAAATCGTTCTCCTTTCTTAGGTCGCTCTTCTTCGGTTAAATCTTTTGTAGCAGCTAATTTTGCCTTAGCTACTGTCTCCAATGAATCCTTTTTTCGTTGCAATTCTTTTAATCGCAATTCATTTTCTACTGCTTCAGCCTTTGATTTGGCTACAGCCAAGGAATCTCGTGTCCTTATAAGCCGTTGAAGTGAATCTTGTGTCTTTTTCTCCTGTGCCAGGGCCAACGCTTTTCGCTCTTTTCTGCTCAGCTTCTTTTCCTGTACGGTTTCAGGGACTTCTGCTACAATTTCTTCTGCTACAATTTCTTCTTTTACAACAGGTTCTGGCATCTCCTCCTCTTCTTCTGCCATCTCCGCAATTTCATCGCGTTTAACAGGAACCGCAAATTGATAGGAGGTTACGATCTCAAAAGTAGGTTCTTTTCCATCCAGATCTGAAGAAGTGCCAATTTCCACCAGGGCCCCTATAGAAAATTTGTCAAAAAAAGTGCCCCCTACTCCTCCAGACACCCCGTAAAAATTATTATATCCGGCTTGCACCCATAATTTTTGTGTCGCAAATAAGGTATTTAATCCGTATTGGGTGTCCAGGGTAGGCACTGTTTTTAAATAAGCCATGGGTCTAAGATATGCGCCGTTTAATATGCCAGTACCCGCAATAGGAAACTGGTAGCTGGCATGGCCTACAAATATCTTCTGGTCATATCCGTTATTTCTCTCACCAGCAGTAACATTATAATCCACTAAATTCTCACCTACAAAACCCAGGCGAAAATTTTTGTAGCCCAGCTGAATCCCGGGAGCTGCTTGTAATACAAAAGCAGGGCCATCATCTAGAAATGGTATTCCCGGTCCTTGTTGAAACCTGTCATCCGCAAGTTCTTGTTGAAATCCGAACAGGTTTAAACCGAAGGAAACTAGAAAATCCTGATCAATATTTAGTTCATAGGCATAATTTAGCACCCCACCTGTTTGTAAAAAAACGCCCGTATTCTGTTGTAAAAATCCAACTCCAAAAGCGGCATTGCCCTTCAATCTATGCGTATAATTTACAAAGACGGTGGTAGGATCCGCATCTATTTGCTGCCATTGCCATCTTGTCCATAATGACAAGGATTGTGGATTATTTCTATCTAAAGTAAAAACAGGGTTTAGAAGACTGCTATTGTATTGAGTTAAATTGTACTGCCTGAGATCTTGTGGTAATGGCACCTCTTGAGCTAACAATGATCTGCTGATCAGAAGTGCAAAGAAAATTATAAGTAGTTTTGGCATATAAGGGTACAATAAAGTAATTTTCATACTATTTTTACAAGAGTAAAGTTACATAATAGAACGAAACCCACTAGATAAAACAAATTAATATGAGACCAAGAATCCTAATTATTCTGATAGCATTGTTCACTTCCATGTATAGTTGCAAGGAAGAAACTAAGGTTGAAGGTACCGAGATTGGTCCGGAGGTTTCTACTTTTTACTTTATAAGACATGCAGAAAAAGACCGAAGTGATCCTGAAAACAGTGATCCTGAATTAAGTCAAAAAGGGCTTGGAAGGGCTATGCACTGGGCAGAGATTCTTAAGGATGCCAATATAAATGCCATTTATACTACAGATTATGCCCGTACTACCATGACTGCGGCCCCAACTGAGGTTAAAAATGATCTGATCCGTCAGTACTATGATCCTTCTATGATCAATATCACAGAATTTAAAGCCGAAAATTATGGAAATAATGTTTTGGTAGTTGGTCACAGTAATACAACTCCCGATTTTGTAAACAAAATGATTGGCGAAGAAAAATATCCTGCAATGGATGACACGGACAATGGCAGTCTCTTTATAGTGCAGCAAATTGGAGACATCACTACGGATATTAGATTGACATTTAATTGTAATTGCCCGGAGTAACCACAACATTCTCTAGTTTGATAGTAGAGAGTAATTGGAGCTCACCTTTTTCATAAAGGGCGTCTATTTCCGTTATTTTGGCTTTCCCTCTGGGTTTAAAATTGCGGTAATCCACAAACCTTATTCCGTTCACATACCTTTCATTATAAGCTTCGCGGAAACGCATTCCGCCGCCGTCAACGTGAAATTCATAAGCCAGATAAGTTGGCTTATAGGTACTCTGATCTATCCAATAGATGTAGACATCCTCATAATCATAACCGCCCCCTTCCTGCTCAAACGTTACTTTTATTTTATAATAGTCCTTTCCTTTGATCTGTTTGTTGCCTAACAATTCTTTCTGAACGGCAGGATCGTTAAGGCCATATGGCAACAAGGCAAAGTAATGAACAGAATTCACAGAATTTCCATAAACCGTTGCCATACTATCTGTAAGCTGCACAGGAACTTCGTCTATGATACGTTTAAAACTATTTCCCTGTTTAATATCTGTAACCGTCCCTGAGTCTGTATACTGTATCCTCTTCAGGGCTCTCTTACCCTCTTGTTGTTCCAAGACATAATCTATATCCCTGAACCTGAAACTAATATCGCTGGTCTTATATAAGTCTCCACCTGCTACTTCAATAGAAGTATCTATGATTTTTTGTACATCCATAGCTTCCGGACCATCCTTACAGGATAAAACGAAGCTTACTAAGAATACGAAGAAATAGTTTTTAAACATAGATGCTGAAATTGCGTTTTCTTTACAAAGAAACAGGGATTATTCCATAAAATGAAGAGTGGAGCTCGAAGATTTGTTCTTATTTTTGTGCCACCATGCAGAACAAGATCAATATTAAAAACAAGAAGGCAAATTTTCAGTACGAGTTGCTCGAAACTTTTATTGCCGGTATTGTTCTTGCCGGTACTGAGATCAAATCTATCAGACTTGGGAAAGCATCAATTACGGAAAGCTTCTGTGAATTTAATGAGCGGGGAGAATTGTTTGTAGTGAATATGCAAATAGATGAATATTCTCATGCATCTCATTTTAATCATCAACCAAAAGCGGCGCGTAAGCTGCTGATGAATAAAAAGGAACTAAAGAAATTACAAAAGGAGGTGAATACGAGCGGACTCACTATTGTTCCCCTGACCGTTTTTATAAATGACAAAGGTCTCGCCAAGATTAAAATTGCCCTCGCAAAAGGGAAAAAACTTTACGATAAACGCGAAACCATCAAGAACAGAGAAAGCAAGGTGCGCTTAGACCGGATCAAAAAAAGCTTTAACAACTAGGATCACAAGCAGAAATATTTCCTTCGTACCAGACAATTTAGGCCGATCGCCTGTCCAGATCATTTTCTTAATTCTTATCCTCCAGCAGAGGCACAAATCTAAAAGTGCCAAATTCTTCCTGGGAAAATTCTGTATCAGATTTTCTGGTAATTCGAAGCATTTCCTGATCTCCCTCCCCTACCGGAATTACCAACTTGCCTCCTATTTTTAATTGCCCCAATAATTTTTTAGGCACTTCTGGTGCGCCGGCTGTTACAATGATCCCATCGAAAGGAGCGTGTTCGGGTAGCCCTTTATACCCATCCCCAAATACGAATTTCTTTGGTCTGTATCCCATTTTCTTAAAGAACAAATTGGTCTTCTTAAAAAGCTCCAGCTGTCTTTCTACTGTGTATACTTTGGCCCTGAGATTTAATAATACGGCGGTCTGATACCCGCTACCTGTTCCAATTTCCAACACTTTGTGGTCTGGCTTCACTTCTAATAATTCGGTTTGAAATGCCACGGTATAGGGTTGAGAAATTGTTTGATCTGCCGCAATTGGAAAGGGTTTATCCTGGTAGGCATGGTCCTCAAAACTACTATCCATAAATAAGTGTCTGGGGATGGTTCGGATAGCCTGAAGGACCTTTTTATTATGAATGCCCTTGGAAGCAACCAGTTCTGCTAACTGATTCCGCATTCCCTTGTGTTTGAAGGTATCTTTCAAAAAGTTCTTAATTTCTTTGGTTTAGTTTGATATCGGTAAAGTTACCACATTTTGTATTTCTCAGCTTGGTTTGTTTTAGGATTAATCTGCGTATTTTTGACAAAATTGAAGATCTATGCTCAAAGTTGGAGTGCTTGGTGCGGGCCATCTTGGAAAAATACACTTACGGCTCTTAAAAGAGTCCCCGAAATATGATTTGATCGGTTTTTATGATGCTGATGCCATTCATGGGAAAAAAGTAGAGGCAGAATTTGGATACCGGTACTATGACAATATTAATACCCTGATAGATGCTGTAGAAGTTGTAGACATTGTAACTCCTACACTTTCGCATTTCGATTGTGCCAAAAAGGCCATGGAAAAAGGGAAACACATCTTCCTCGAGAAACCAATTACAAAAACACTGGAAGAAGCAGAAGAACTTCTTGTTCTCGAGAAGAAACACGGAGTTAAAGGACAGGTTGGGCATGTTGAACGTTTTAACCCTGCATTTACCGCCATTAAGGATTCTATTCAAAACCCAATGTTTATTGAAACACACAGATTGGCAGAATTCAATCCCCGGGGCACAGATGTTCCCGTTGTTTTGGATCTGATGATCCATGATATTGATGCCATTTTAAGCGTTGTGCCCTCAGAAGTAAAAGAGATCCACGCCAGTGGCGTATCTGTGATCAGCAAATCCCCGGATATAGCGAATGCCAGAATAGCCTTTGAAAATGGGTGTGTAGCCAATCTTACGGCAAGTAGGATCTCACTTAAAAACATGAGAAAATCCCGGTTTTTCCAACAAGACGCATATATTTCAGTCGATTTTCTGGAGAAAAAGGTGGAAGTAGTAAAAATGAAGGATGCTCCTGAAACTCCCGGTGAATTTGACATGATATTACAAAACGCTGAAGGGATCACAAAACAAATCTATTTTGAGAATCCATCCATTGAAAATAATAATGCCATCCTTGATGAACTGGAAACCTTTGCCGATGCCATAACTCAGGATACCACACCTTTGGTAACCTTAACAGATGGCACCAAAGCCTTACGAGTGGCATTGCAAATAATAGATTCGTTTTAGACAAGTAGAATAGTTTAACTCCTATATATGATAAAGAATGTAACTGTAATAGGTGCAGGGACCATGGGAAATGGTATAGCACATGTCTTTGCACAAAACGGCTTTAAGGTAACCATGGTAGATGTCTCAGAACAGGCATTAAAAAAGGGGATGGAAACCATTACCCGTAACCTGGATAGAATGGTTCAAAAGGACACTATTACTCCAGAGGACTCCAAATCTACCTTAAAAAATATAGCTACAAATACCAATTTAAAAGAAGGAGTAGCCCAGTCTGATCTTGTAGTTGAAGCTGCCACTGAAAATCTGGAACTTAAACTTCATATTTTTAAAGAACTAGATACTCTGTGCCCTGCTCCTACCATCCTGGCTACCAATACTTCTTCTATATCTATAACGCAAATAGCTGCTGTCACCAAAAGACCGGAAAAAGTTATTGGGATGCACTTTATGAATCCTGTACCTATAATGAAATTGGTGGAGATCATACGTGGTTATTCAACAACTGCCCCGGTAACTGATGAGATTATGGCCCTTTCTATAAAATTGGGTAAAACTCCTACTGAGGTCAATGATTATCCTGGATTTGTAGCCAACAGAATATTAATGC
>CBDUON010000052.1:0-14272 GCA_965368835.1 uncultured Eudoraea sp.
TTATTTGGAATAGAGAATCCCCTGTTGGCGCGAGCGTCAATTCTGAAGTACGAGGGACGAGGGACGAGGGACGAGGGACGAGATAAAATAATTCGTATTTCTCCCAGCTGGCGCGAGCGTCACGCTCGTGCCATGTTAAAAATCCAATAACCCTAAATGCATTCCTTCATTATCAATGTTGAATTCGGTTTCATCATCAGTATAATTTCTTGCGCTGCTGTATTTCCAATGAACAGGATCAGTTACAAAACCTTGTACTACCGGGTTGTTGTGGATATACTCAATTTTTTGTTTAATTACTTTTCCACTCCATAGTTCTATTGGCTTGTTATGCTGTTGCCAAAATTGTATTTTTTTTACATTGCTATTTCTTTGTCCCGCCCGCTCCATCATACTAAGCATCCATTGCTTTCTACTTTCTTGTGGATTATCTTTTATTGTTTTTATTAATTTTCTTGAGGTAAAACCTTTAAAGTCTCTTATCAATTCAGATGGATTCCCGTTTGTAGCGCGAAAAACCATATGAATATGGCTCGGCATAAAACAGTATGCAAATACCTCCATACCTTTTTCTTTACGACAATGTTTTAAACTCTCTTCCAAAATTGTAAAATAAGCTTGTCTTGTAAAAACATCAATCCAATAGACCGTTGCAAAACTTATGAAGTAAGCAGTAGCAGGGTTTTTGAATTTATATTTTCTACTCATTTATATGTAACTGATTCTATTCCAATAGCACGAGCATTATGCTCGCGCTAGCAGTGAACTTTCTTATTGGCACGAGCGAGAATGCTCGCGCTAGCAGTGAACTTTCTTATTGGCACGAGCGAGGACGCTCGCGCCAGCGTTAGAAAAAAATTCTTTTCAACATTCCTATTTCGTACTTCGTAATTAGAAACTCCTAATTCGCACTTCCTACTTAGTACCTCGTATTTCGTACCTAATTCACCCCAACCATCCTTCCCTGTCCAAACTCCTGTATTGAATCGCTTCTGCAATATGCATATCTGTGATAGTGTTAGATTTCTCCAGATCGGCAATGGTCCGTGCCACCTTAAGTATCCGGTCATACGCCCTGGCGGAAAGTTTGAGTCGGTCCATAGCTTGTTTCAGCAATGACAGGGAAGACGAATCCAGATGGCAATAGGCCTGTATCTGCCTTTTACCCATTTGAGCGTTATAATGCACCTGAGTGGTCTCCTTAAACCGTTGCGTCTGAATTTCCCTGGCAGCTATCACCCTTTTCCGGATCTCCGCACTCCCCTCCCCTTTTCTGTCGTCTGACAGCTTTTCAAACGGCACTGGAGTTACTTCAATATGAATATCGATCCTGTCTAACAAGGGCCCTGAGATCTTTCCCAGGTAGCGCTGAATTTCTGCCGGAGAAGAACTGATTGGGGCATCGGGATCATAGAAATACCCGGACGGACTCGGATTCATACTGGCAACCAGCATAAAACTACTGGGATAGGTGATGGTGAACTTAGCTCTGGAAATGGTTACTTCCCTGTCTTCTAATGGTTGCCGCAGCACTTCCAGCACAGATCGTTTGAATTCCGGAAGCTCATCTAGAAACAAGACCCCATTATGCGATAAGGAGATCTCCCCGGGTTGAGGGTAGGTACCGCCGCCCACAAGGGCCACATCGCTAATTGTATGATGAGGACTTCTAAAAGGTCTTTGATACAACAGTCCCAGATTAGATACCTTCCCTACCACAGAATGGATCTTTGTGGTTTCCAGCGCTTCTTTTAAGGTCATGGGCGGAAGAATAGTAGGTAATCTCTTGGCAAGCATGGTTTTGCCCGCACCCGGCGGACCTATCAGGATAATATTATGACCCCCGGCAGCGGCGATCTCCATACAGCGTTTTATTCCTTCCTGCCCTTTTACCTCAGCAAAATCGACCGCCAGTTCCTGCTGGTGCTTGTAAAATTCAGCTCTTGTATCAACAACAGAAAGTTCTAAAGGCAGTTCCTTGTCAAAGAAGTTGATCACCTCCTGTATTGTACTAACCCCATAGACCTCAACGTCTTTTACAATAGCAGCTTCATTCGCATTAGCTTTTGGGACAATGAGCCCCTTAAATCCTTCTTCTCTGGCTTTGATGGCTATGGGTAATGCCCCTTTTATAGCCTGTACGCCCCCATCTAAGGAGAGTTCACCCATAAGGAGGTATTCGCCCAGGTGTTCTGCTTTTATTTGCTTAGAGGCTGTTAGAATGCCTATAGCTATGGGGAGGTCATAGGCGGAACCTTCTTTTCTCAGGTCGGCAGGTGCCATATTAATGGTGATCTTCTTTCCCGGTACTTTGTATCCATTATTCTGAAGAGATGCTGCAATCCTGAAATTACTTTCTTTAATGGCATTGTCTGGTAGCCCTACCAGATGATACCCAATGCCCTTATCCACATTCACTTCAATGATGATCGTAGTAGCGTCTATCCCAAAAACGGCACTGCCGTACACTTTTGTAAGCATTCCAAGAATTCCTCATTGGTTCGCTAAAAAGTACTGTCTGATGCCGCATTATGCATGCAGTAAGAGTTTAAAAAAAAATTGATTGCTATTAGTTAGAGGCTTTAAATACAAGAACTGATGAAGCCGTTTCTTTAATTTCCACCGGATTCAGCAACATCTTACGAAATTCTCCTTTCACAAACATCTTTGCCTGGTCTTCATAGTATTTGCTGAACGGGTTACCAGATTGCCCGGTTGGCAAAATACTCATACTGTTCTCCACATCTGAAAAATCGATCACGCGCCGTGTTGATGGACCTGCAGTAACGTTAAATTCGGATCCATCGTTGTATGGAAATGCCATATTGTTGATTACCTCCCTGGAGCCATCTACAGGGAAAGGGCCTACATTAAAAAATGAACGCAAGGCTGCAATTTGTCCAATTGGGTGACCGTGTTCCACGGTATGTACTTTGCCCCATGCCCATTTTGAAATATCATCCCCGAGATCAATTTCAAGCGATTCAAAAGCATGGATATACGAGGTTTGTACGATCTCTTTTTTGGTTTCTACTGTATCAATTGTAGTGATATTATCCCACCATACAGAATTAGCCTTGGCGGCCATAGGGGCAATCAATCTCTTGTGGAAATGAGTGCTCAGGAAATCTTTAAAGAGGTCTTCCCCCAATTCATCTTCAAAAGTATTCTTTAAGAAGTAATAGATCCATCTGTGAAAAAGAGCAGCTTCAGTATTGGTGGTTGTATAGTCGCTATTCCATTTGCTTAAATGATCCAGGGCCAAAGCCTGTTGGTTACTTAACTCTTTAACAGTGATCAATTTAGCCAGGTCTGTAATAATAGTAGAGTTCACAGAAGATACCCCGTCTGTGATCATTCCTTGAACAGCCGTAGCATCCCAATCGTTCTTGGCCTCTAAGAGAGTAACAATACGCCTGGCCCTGTTCTCAGGTAAATAATATCCCGGATATAACATGCCGGCTATTGAATCGGGCTGATTATTCGCAGAATACACATAATGCCATGGTGGATTAACAGCCTGTGGATTTTCGGAAAAATCTAAGTACCGTACTTTCTTATCCTGTCCAATGCTGCCGTCCATGATGAATTTTGTATTGGTACTATCTCCCAGTTGATAAAGCTTTGCGGATGCCCACCAGGCTACATTCCCTTCGGCATCCCCGTACATGGTGTTAAGTCCGGGTGCATGAACCTTAGGTATTGCCTCCCTGAATTCCTCTATATTTTCGGCATGACTAATTCCATACAGCGCTTCCATAACCACATTCTCGCCTTTGGTATAGATCCAGTCCATACTGATGGGCCTTACACCTTTTACCTGATTAGCAATTCCATTTAAAACCGGACCCCGTTCTGTCTTTTTAAAAGTAAATACATGATCCTTTTCATCTTTCACTTTGATCGTTTTCGTAATTACCTCAAAGGTTTTCCATCCTTCCGGGGTTTTGTATTGAGTGCTATCCTCCGGATTAGGAGTTTCATAATAGAAATCCACATCATCATTCTCAAACATGGTAAATCCATAGGCCATTTTATAATCGTGACCTAACAAAGGAAAAGGCACGCCTGCTAAATGATAACCATATTTTTCATAGGTAGGAGTTTTTACATGTGCCTCATACCAAACCGAGGGTTGAGCAAATCCTATATGAGGGTCGTTTGCAAAAATGACCTTCCCATTTTTAGTTTTTTCCGAGCCAATCACCCAACTATTACTACCAATGAATTGTGGAACTGGGACCTTGGCAAGCACCTCTGACACCTGTGAGACCATAGCTGCAGCACTCATAACTTCCTCCCCGGTGTAGTTCTTGATCCAGACCGTACTTGGAGAGCTGTCTATTTCAAGGTCCTTTAAATAAGGAACTCCTAAGGAATCGCGAATGGTAGTTAACAAGGGATCCGTTTTATGCGCCATAGCAAAACTAAAGGCCATATATCCCACGGCATTATAAATGTCCCTGATCATAAAAGGTTTTTTCTCGAGGCCGGTTAAGTAGAATTCAACCGGGGTTGGACCTTCTTCAATAAACTGATTTATGCCATCTAAATACGCTTGTGAAAGCAGGGCAACTTCACTAGTTGGATCTAACTCACCTACGCTTTTGGCCGAGGCGTCATCAATCCCTAGTGAAAGAAAGAACTGGTCTGTAGAAATTAGGTCTTTACCAAATACCTCTGAGAGTCCGCCTACAGCAACCCGCCTCAATAATTCCATTTGCCAAAGCCTGTCCTGCGCATGCACATAGCCCAACGCTCTAAAAGCGTCCTTCTCATTAGTAGCTTCTATATGTGGAATGCCATAAGGATCATAGGTAACCGCTACATCGGCAGAAAGATTTTTCATCACCTTTTCGCCAGAATAATCTGGCTTTAATTGCCGCACTACGATGAACGCTGCAATTAGCAGAATTCCCATGATACCTACTAGTATCCACCCTATTTTCCTGACAGTCTTCACCTTAGTTAATTTCTTAGTTTAAAGATAGTGTTTTTGGTGACGAAACATGATTCTATCGCCGAGTTACAGCAATATTTCGTTGATAGGCCTGGTAATTTTTTAACCCCTCCTTTAACCAGCTTTCATAGGTGGCCGTATCGGTATTTTGAATGGAAGAATTAAGGACATACAGGTCTGGAGAAAGCAAGACATAGTACGGTTGAGAAGCAGCATTAAAATTGATGGTCTGGAAAGTACCCCACTTCTCTCCTATCTCTTCAATAGCCTTGACTCTGCCCGAATCGTACTGGAACATAAACTGATCTTCTTCCGGCAAAGATTCACGGTCATCAATATACAAGGATATCAAAACAAATTCTTCATTTAGAAGCTGAAACACCTCCGGATCGCTCCAAACGTGTTCCTCCATTTTGCGGCAGTTAACACAGGCCCATCCGGTAAAATCTAACAAGATTGGTTTGTTTTGTGATTCGGCATAAGCTCTGCCCGTCTCAAAATCCTTAAAGCAATCTATCCCCAGT
This sequence comes from uncultured Eudoraea sp., assembly GCA_965368835.1. Classification (GTDB taxonomy): domain Bacteria; phylum Bacteroidota; class Bacteroidia; order Flavobacteriales; family Flavobacteriaceae; genus Muriicola. The sequence goes on from CBDUON010000052.1 coordinate 5,485, forward strand.
GGGCAATCACTTTCCTGTTCCATCACCGTATAAAAATCGGGTGGGGGAAATCCACTTAGAAGCTTAAGATTGGTGATTTGAAAAGTACCTAAAATAAGATATATGGTGAAGAGGCCACTGACAACCGCGGTGAGCTTTCTGCCTATAGATAGTTTCGCTTTGGGTCCATCATGGGCAAAACGATAGAGACCAAATAAATAGCCGGTCATTAATAGAAATAAAAGTATCCATACACCAAGGAAGATCTCCCTTTTAAATAGTCCCCAATTCCCAACCAAATCAGCATTGGATAAGAATTTAAAGGCCAGTGCCAACTCAAGGAAGCCTAAAACAACTTTTACTGTGGTCATCCAACCCCCAGATTTTGGGAGGCTGTGTAACCAGGCAGGGAAAAGAGCAAACAGACCAAAAGGCAACGCCAGTGCAGCCCCAAATCCGACCATTCCTGCCGAAAGATTCATGGCAACATCTCCTTCTGCCAGTGCCGTACTCCCTAATAGACCTCCCAGGATTGGGCCTGTACATGAGAAAGAAACAATAGCCAGGGTAACAGCCATAAAAAAGATCCCCAGGCCTCCCCCAACCTTATTTGAAGCAGAGTCCATCTTATTGGCCCAACTACTGGGCAAGGTAAGCTCGTAGTATCCAAAAAAGGAAAAAGCAAAGAAAACAAAGATCAAAAAGAAGAAAACATTCAACCAAATATTCGTCGCTATGGTGTTCAGGATCTGAGAGTCGACCGAATCAAAAATGTGAAAAGGCAAACTCAAAAGGAAATAGATCAATACTATAAAAAAGCCATACAAAGAGGCATTGATGATCCCCGTGGATCTATTCTGCGATTTCTTTGTAAAAAAGGATACCGTCAATGGGATCATTGGGAAAACACATGGAGTTAATAGGGCTATTAATCCCCCCAGAAAACCCAATCCAAAGATCATCATCAGGCCGTTTTCATTTTGGGATGCCTCGTCCCCTACTACCTTCAATACCTCTTTATTCTTAAGGTCAAGCTTAAGGGCAGCGGCCTTTTCCCTGCTTCTATCATCGATGGTTTCGACCGCAATTACAGCCGACTTTCCGTCTAGTGTAAAATAAAAGTCCTTGTCCTGAGGAATACATACTTCTTTACATACCTGATAGAACAAGTTTACTTTTATCTGGCGAACTTCAGGATTCAATAGCCTTATTCTTTGCTTAAAAATAGCCTGGTGCTTAAAATAGGTTTCCTCTACTTCAAAAATATCGCTGTATACCTTTAGGGTTTCACTCTCATTTGTACTGCCTACCAATTCATAGTCGGTCCCGGCATTTTCATAAGTAAACTCGGCTGGCAGAGAACCACCTTCGGCTGTAAACTGGGAATATACATGCCAACCTTCAAGAATTGTGGCCTTCATGACCAATTCATATTCTGAGGTTCCTGTTTTTTGCAGTTCTTGTGTCCACTTCACAGGATCTTCTTCTGTCTGTGCCCAGGCAGTAAAAGAAAAAACAAAGAGTAATATGCTTGTTATCAGATACTTCATTCTGCTACTGTTACCTTAAGGATGTTCTTGGTTAATGCTGTTATTTTATATCTGTCGTCGGCCCTTCTTCCAATGATCCAAACAATTTCATCTCCACAACAGAGAAGCCACTGATTCTCTTTGGCTATGGCATCCATTTTTTCGTCCTTGAAAAATTTGGCAACCTTCTTTTTGCCATCCATTCCCAAGGGGTAAAAATAGTCGCCTTTTTTCCATTTCCTAACAGTTAACCTATGGTTTAACGTTTCTTTATCTACATATAGTATTGTATTGTTCTTTTCTTCTATCTGTTCAACCTTTTCAATTTTCAATTCAATAGGAAGTTCACTCAATTCATCTACAGTATTAACTTCATCTTTTACTTCAGATATATGTGATATTTCCTGAAGGATCAAATGTTTACGATCTTTTATAAGTCGATGTGTATTAGAGCGAATTTCCTTTCCGCTCATAGCCGTAAGTAAAGACTCCATATCTTTCCAGGAATGGAAACCATACTCCTTAAAAAGCTCATATAAATATCCCTGAAGCGGATTGAGTTCCTCAAGTGAGCGAACTTCAATCTTAAATCCCTGATGATAGGGTACGAAGAGTTTTTCTTTTAGTATTTTGGAATAATCCGATAGCAATTTTGCAGAATCCGACAGATATGCCTCTGTTTTTTTGAAATTTTCCAGGAAGGTTGGGTGAAGCTCCTTAAGTACAGGAACCAGTTCATGTCTGATCTTGTTCCTCAAGTACTTGGTTTCCTCGTTAGAGCTGTCTTCCCGCCACGTAAGACCATGTTCCTGGGCGTATTCCATGATCTCTGCTCTGCTAAATGGCAAGAGTGGTCTAATAAAACCATTGGAATTGGGTGGGATTCCACTAAGTCCTTCAATACCTGTACCGCGAGAAAGGTTAATCAAAAAGGTTTCCAGTGAGTCATCTAAATGGTGGGCGGTCAATACCCATGAAAGCTCTTCTTTGTCCATAAGTTCTGCAAACCATTGATAGCGCAGCTCCCTTGCCGCCATTTGAATGGAGAGCTTATGTACAGAAGCATATTCATTGGTGTTAAAGTGAGTGATAAACCGGCGGATATTTAATTGCTCCGCTAATTGCTCAACAAACAATTCATCTTCTTCACTTTCGCCTGCACGAAGCTTAAAATTACAATGAGCCAATGATATTTGCATTCCCATTTGTGAACACAGATGTGTCAGCACAACACTGTCCAGACCAGCGCTGCAAGCCACTGCACCGGGCCTACTCAAAAGTTGAGGGAAGTTCTTTTTTATATGATCTCTGAAGGCATTATACACAAGGCAAAGGTAAGAAAGAAAGACGTCTGTCTGATAAGAACAATATCCCTTAAAAGGCTTTAAATTTCAATAAGGGGTGCTTACTTATCTGAAGATAAACTTTGGAGCCATGTTGATAAAGCCATTTTATGGGCTTCCGATAGGTCTGAATCTACTATGCCCTTTTTTGCAACGAAGTTTTCTTTAAATGAGGGTAGGGAAAAAGTAGCGACCACTTCACCTCCAAATCGAGGAAGGATCTCTTCCACCTTGGTCAATGAACTCATACCGCCGCGTTTTCCGGGGGAAGTACTCATTAGCAATATCTTAGTGTTCTCCAGGAATTTGCGCTCCAGCCGAGATAGCCAATCGATCAGATTCTTAAAATAAGCAGAAGGGCTGCTATTGTGCTCATTCACGGACAAGATTAGGCCCTCTGCATTCTTCAGATCATCCCTTAATTCTATAAGAGAATTGGTGTAACCGTGTTTCCTTTCGTAATCCTCGCTAAACATTTCCAGATCGTATAGTGCCATGTTCATGACCTGAACCTTTTGGTCCTTAAGAAGTGATACGGTGTATTTTACCAATGCAAAATTGATAGAAGTGGAAGAATTACTGCCTGCAAAGGCCATGATACTGCTCATTCAATTCCTTTTTAATTATTAAAAAGCGAAAATACCTCAAATAAGGATTAAATGAGAACATTTTAGCTAATTTTGCCCTCGTAAACATCCAAACGGCCTGTCAATTAAGTATATAGGTAAGATAATGGTATGGAAGTAAAAACCAAAAGACTTCATTTTATTGACGCCATACGGGCCTGGGCTATTCTTATGATGCTTCAGGGCCACTTTGTGGATGGTCTGCTAGATCCGGTTTTCAGGGATTCTGGCAGCAATCTTTATAACCTATGGCTCTATTTTAGAGGTATCACAGCACCGGTATTTTTTACGGTCTCCGGATTTATCTTTACTTATTTACTGATCCGTGTTCCACAATTAGGGTTTGAAAATCCCCGGATCCGCAAGGGAATAAAAAGGGGGCTGGAATTATTGGTGATTGGTTATCTCCTGCGTTTAAATCTATTCGGTTTGCTGAAAGGTGAGTTGTACGATGCATTTTTTCTTGTAGATGTGCTGCATTGCATAGGAATTTCTATCATGGTGATCATCGCAGTTTACCTGCTGACCTCACGTCAAAAATCCTGGGTGATGCCCACTACCCTCCTGGGTATTACCGTAAGCTTGTTTATTTTTGAACCTATCTATTCGCAATGGACCTATTCCTGGCTACCTGAAATGTTTGCCAACTATTTGACCAGATCTAATGGCTCAGTATTTACCATTATTCCCTGGGTAGGTTATACAGCATTTGGTGCCTTTTTATCAGTGCTATTTAAGAAATACGCATCTCATAGTAATGTATACCCTACAGCTATAGGACTTTCTGCTATAGCGGGAATAATGCTGCTATACATGTCCTCGCCCTTTTTTGCCTACGTATCAGAATTAGGAGGAATCTCTCTCTTTAATGACATTGCCTTAAACAATTACCTGTTTATCAGACTTGGTGACGTACTTATAGTCTTTGCCCTTTTTATGGTTTTCAGACATTATTTAACCCAGCCAAACCTTTTGCGCATTGGCCAAAACACCCTATCCATATACGTCATTCATTTTGTGATCCTATATGGAAGCTTCACCGGACTGGGACTTTATGCGTTCTTTGATCATTCACTCGCTCCTTCCATTGTAATCCCGGGAGCCGTATTGTTTATGATCCTTTGTTCCTACACAGCGCTGTACTATGACACAAATGAAACTTGGATCAAAAGTTCCATTTCTCAAGTACTGCAAAAGATGTATTTTGAAATTTCAAAATTACTTATAGTTCTGCAAGACAAGTTATTACGTGTCTTCAATATAAGTAAAGGATAAATTATAATTTTTGCTTCTTAAACATGCAGCGCCCTGTCATCAGTTGCGGCAAGGGCCGCTTCTTTAACTGCTTCAGCATAGGTGGGATGTGCATGACTCATACGAGAAATATCTTCGGCAGAAGCCCTGAATTCCATCGCGGTGACAGCCTCTGCGATCAGATCAGCACAACGCGCTCCTATCATGTGTACGCCTAAAACCTCATCGGTATTCTTATCGGCCAGGATCTTTACAAAACCATCAATATCCATGCTGGCTCGTGCTCTTCCAAGGGCTCGCATAGGAAACTGTCCAACCTTGTAATCTACACCACTCTCTTTAAGTTGTTCTTCAGTTTTACCAACAGCAGCTACCTCAGGCCAGGTATAGACCACATTGGGTATCAGGTTATAATCAATATGTGGTTTTTGGCCGGCAAGTATCTCTGCCACCATAGTACCTTCCTCTTCAGCTTTATGAGCTAACATAGCTCCTCTTACCACATCGCCAATGGCATAAATGTTTTTTATATTGGTCTGTAAATGATCATTGACCAAAACACGACCCTTATCATCTAATGATACGCCAGCTGCGGCGGCATTTAATCCATTGGTATAGGGACTTCTCCCAACAGAAACCAGGCAATAATCGCCCTTCAGCGTTAGTTCGCCTCCTTTGGGATCGTCTGCTATTACAGTGATCTCTTTTCCTTTTCTATTTACGGATTTCACCTTATGTGAAAGGTGAAATTTTACTTTTTGTTTTTTAAGGACACGCATTAATTCTTTGGAAAGTCCGGCATCCATTCCGGGAATGATCCTGTCCATAAATTCAACCACAGTAACATCTGCACCCAGCCTTTTATATACTTGTCCTAATTCTAAACCAATAACTCCACCACCAATAATGATCATGTGTTTGGGAACCTCTTTTAACTCGAGAGCTTCAGTAGAGGTAATGATTCGCTCTTTATCAAGAGTGATAAAAGGCAAACTGGCAGGCTTAGATCCCGTTGCAATGATAGTATTCTTTGCCTCTATAGTAGTTGTTTTCCCTTTTGCAGGTTTGATCTCTATATGTGTAGCATCCTTAAAACTACCTACTCCCTGGAACACTTCAATTTTATTCTTATCCATCAGGAATTGGATCCCTTTGGTGGTCTGATCTACAACCGACTGTTTCCGGCCGATCATTTTTGCGAGGTTTACTTTTATTTGCCCGGGAATCTCAATACCATGCTCTTCAAAATGTTTAATCGCATCTTCGTAGTGATGACTAGAATCTAACATAGCTTTTGAAGGAATACATCCCACATTTAGACAAGTACCTCCCAGTGTAGAGTATTTTTCAATGATCGCTGTTTTCATTCCCAGTTGGGCGCAACGGATAGCGGCAACATATCCGCCTGGTCCAGAGCCAATAATGGCCACATCAAATTGAGTCATATAGTTCGTATTTTTAAGCGCAGTATAGTTTAAAACGGAATATTCTATTCCAACGCAGCAAAAGTACGAATGTTTTTAATTTCAATCGCAGGCGTCTTCTTTAGAAAGGATCTAAAACTAAATGAAGCTTAATAGAGTGCTATCTTTTTTTCTACCGCTCCCAGGGAGACCAAATAATCCTTGACCTCTAAGGCTTCTTCCCCACCCTTTTCCGCATGGTGAAGCAAGGTAAAACCGTGTGGGCCTTTTGCATGTAGTGTATTTGGAAATGCCGTAAGCATTGGCTTTACGATCTCCATCTTTCCAAAAAGACAGGCCGTAAAGATGTTCGCCTGGGCACCTTTATCTAAGAAATATTGAGCGAGTTCTTTATATCCTACATGACTTGCTGCTCCAAGTCCGGTTTCAAAGTCGCCGTACTTCCAATCATGTGCGGCATTGAGAAGATTTGGATATTCCTCCAGCAGTTGGACCACCTTATCCATGTCCTTGTGCGAAGCCCCAACGAATTCTTGTACTATATTCTTGTCTAATTGCGGTTCGTCCTGACTTTTAAAGGACGATAAAGAGGCTGCTGATGCAAGAAGTCCAAAACCGCCTACTGATCTTAAAAAGTGGGTTCTATTCATGATAAGTGATTTTATGAACAGAAAGGTACAGAAATTTTAAGGGCTCAAAATTCTAATTAACAAGAGTTTAGCATAGCATTTATAAGGCAATAGCAGTGGTAGCTTTTACCTCATTGATCACAAAAGAGCTCTGTGTACTACCTATATTATTTAGCGCAGTGAGTTTTGTGACCATAAATTCTCTGTATGCTGCCATATCGGTAACATGTACCTTCAGAATATAATCGTAGTCCCCACTAACATGGTAGCATTCAGAGACCTCCTCTAACTGCAGTACCTCCCGTTCAAATTGAAGTACGTACTCTTTTATATGCTGACTTAATTTTACATGACAGAGCGCCGTAAAATCTTTAGATGCCATATGCTTGTCTATAAGGGCTACATATTTCTTTATCACACCATCCCTTTCGAGACGCTTGATACGTTCGTAAACCGCCGTAGTGGAAAGCCCCAAAGCATGTGCGTATTCCTTTGTGGTCTTTTTGCAATTTGCCTGTAGCAGACTTAATAAGTGCTTGTCTAAATCATCTAGTTTCATATGAATGAAATTCTGCTATATTGAAATTATTGAATATATTCAGCAAATATATCTATTTATATTAATATCCATAGATTTATAATCTATATAATTAAATATTGATTGTATTATGATCTATATCTTCCTATCTTTATACAAACTAAAATCTTCTTCTTATGCCTTATAATGCTTCAGATAAAATTCAGGAACTTCATAATTTTGGCGAGTTTGGCGGCGTAAATCCTTCCATCTCAGATTCTTCAACTTATACCTTTATATCGGCTAAAACTATGTTCGATACGTTTGAAGGAAATACCGAAGGATGTTATTTATACAGCCGTCACTCCTCCCCTTCCAATTTGTATTTAGGTGAGGCCCTAGCTGCCTTGGAAGGCACTGAGACTGCAAATGTAACAGCAAGTGGAATGGGCGCAATAACCGCCGTAATTCTGGAATTGTGTAATGCAGATGACCATATTGTAAGCAGCAGAACCATATACGGAGGCACCTATGCTTTTATGAAGAATTTTCTTAAAAAATTCAAGGTCGATACTTCCTTTGTGGACATCACGAAATTAGAAGTAGTAGAAAAGGCAATTACTCCCAAAACAAAAATGATCTACTGCGAATCTGTTAGCAATCCCTTACTGGAAGTAGCAGATATTGAAGGCCTTTCTAAATTGGCTAAAAAACACAATATCCCATTAGTAGTAGATAATACATTTTCTCCGCTCTCAATAGCTCCCGGAAGACTAGGGGCCGATGTGGTGATACACAGCTTAACAAAGTTCATCAATGGAAGCAGTGATTGTGTTGCCGGAGTAGTTTGTGGCACCAAGGACTTTTGTCTGGCCCTGAAAGATGTAAATAGTGGGGCCGGAATGTTACTGGGCAGCACTTTAGATAGTTTGAGGGCATCTTCCATTTTAAAGAATATGCGTACACTTCATATCCGCATGAAAAAGCACAGCGACAATGCTCTTTATTTGGCCCAGCATTTTGAAAAAGACGGACTCCGGGTTGTCTACCCTGGGCTGGCTTCACATCCGGGACATAAAAAAATGAAACAACAAATGGTAGCAGAATACGGATATGGAGGCATTATGACGATAGATGTTGGCACCCTGGAAAAAGCCAATTTGTTAATGGAACAAATGCAAAAAATGAATTTGGGCTATCTGGCCGTAAGCCTCGGCTTTTATAAAACACTTTTTAGCGCCCCCGGAACTTCTACTTCTTCTGAGATACCTCTGGAAGAGCAAAAAGAAATGGGGCTTTCAGATGGCCTTATAAGATTTTCCATTGGCCTTGATAACGATATACACAGAACCTATACTCTGATGCGTACTTGTATGCACGATTTAGGAATATTGTCTAAGGACAAGGTATCTGTATAGGTTCCTCATTGGGTAGGTTTGCACAACCGTTGCTAAAATTGTAATATTACGAGCAAACTAAACCAAGCT
>CBDUON010000053.1:0-14211 GCA_965368835.1 uncultured Eudoraea sp.
AGTGTGATGTCTTCTAAATTTCCTATTGGGGTGGGTACCAGATATAATGTTCCCATGAACGAATTGCTGTTTGTTAAAAATAAGAAGCCGAAAGCTAGATTTTCAACTTTCGGCCAATACTTTTTTAAATGTCTTTTTTACTTAAGAAAACCGGCGCTCTACCAAGGCCATAAATCGGGCAGCATACTCCTCTTTACCTTTCCAATTGTTGTATTCTGGCTTTACCATGTTTTCGATAAAGGCGGTAGTTCTATCCTGGCTCTCAATGGTATTTAACTGAGATAAAACGCGGTTAAACTCTTCTGTACTATCATTGAAGAGGTGTTTAACAAATGCCAGGCGGTCGTTTAAGCCAACTACCATTTCCTTTGCGTTATGTGTATCGTTTAATGATCTGCCTTTGGTTTCTTTTGAAAGTGTTTCCTTGTTTGGGGTAACATCATTCATGTCATTCTTTATCACTTCGGTCTTTGCAACAAATTCTGCAAAAAGTTGTTCGATATTGACATCATTAGGCATCTCAGAAATCATGTGTTTTATGGTATCCATCCCTGGTGTCATAATATCTTCATCATGAGGGTTACTCTCGGGGACGGTTTTATTTCCATCCATAACGGCAGTTGCCATTTTTTCAAATTTAGCGGCCATCACATTCTTGGAAACATCTATTTCAATGTCGTTCAGTTTCTCTTCTATAAATTTCAAGACCGCCAATTTCTCATATAAATTCCTTGCAGCCTCATACAAATCAGGAATATCGCCCATGTCATGCGAAGTAATGATATCCGTAGACAATTTCACCAATTCCTCTTTCAATTTACGCTTCATTTCTTTTTATTTTTCTGTCCTGTAAAGGTCTATCTTTTTTAATACTTTTATACATCCATATTATTAACGGAGGAAATCACATATTTCGTCTAAAATTACAAAATGTTTCTCGAAAATACTGTTAATCATAAAGAACAATTTGGGTGGATAGAAGTGATCAGCGGGTCCATGTTTTCCGGGAAAACGGAGGAACTTATCCGAAGGTTAAAACGCGCTCAATTTGCAAAACAAAAAGTAGAGATCTTTAAGCCCATTGTAGATACAAGATATCATGATGAACGTGTTGTATCGCACGATGAAAATGAGATCAGGTCCACACCGGTACCGGCGGCGGCCAATATTAGACTATTAGCAGATGACTGTGATGTGGTTGGAATAGATGAAGCCCAGTTCTTCGATGATGAGATCGTCACGGTTTGTAATGATCTTGCCAATAAAGGAGTGAGGGTAGTAGTGGCCGGACTCGACATGGATTTTAAAGGAAATCCTTTTGGCCCTATGCCGGCTTTGATGGCTACTGCAGAATACGTAACCAAGGTACATGCCGTCTGTACGCGTACAGGGAATTTGGCAAACTACAGCTTTCGAAAATCTGATAACGACAATCTGGTCTTACTAGGGGAAATAGAAGAATATGAACCATTGAGCAGGGCTGCTTTCTATAAGGCCATGCTAAAGGAAAAAGTAAATATGATGGATGTAAAGGCAGAAGAAGTGGTAAAAAAACCCGCAGCCAAAAAGGAAACCAAAGCAAAAAAGAAATAATTATATATCCCTTAGTATTTAAAATGACTATCCGAACAGCAATGAGTTTTATTCCGGGTTTAAAATGTTTCTATGAGTAAGTTGAGCGAGACAGTCCTGGAAATTGATCTAAGTGCCCTGGAGCATAATTACCATTTCCTTCGCTCCAAACTCAAGCCCTCCACTAAATTCATGGGTATTGTAAAAGCCTCCGGATATGGAAGCGATCCTCTGATAATTGCAAGAAAATTAGAAACTCTAAAAATAGATGCCCTTGCCGTGGCCTATGCCGCAGAGGGTGTTCAATTGCGGAAGGCCGGTATACAATTACCCATTCTTGTTTTACATCCACAAGTGGCTAATTTTGAGTTGCTGATAGAGCATTGTCTGGAGCCGAGTATTTATAGTCTAAGAATATTAAAGTCATTTCAGCAGGCGGCAATAAAGGCTAACCAAAAAGAGTATCCTGTTCATCTGAAGTTTAATACAGGATTAAACAGACTGGGCTTTTGGGAAAATGATCTTCAACATATTGCTAAAGAGATCAGAGATTCTAAAGCCATAAAGATAAAAGGAATTTTTTCCCATTTGGCTGCGTCAGAAGATGCATCGGAACAAGCATTTACAAAACGCCAGATAAAAGATTTTGAAAAGATCGTAATAAATGCCGAAGTAACTTTTGGACATATTCCACTTAAACATCTGCTTAACACCTCAGGGATCTTAAACTACCCCGAGGCTCAATGGGATATGGTACGGAGTGGTATCGGACTCTATGGCTATGGAAACGATCCGGCCATTGATCCCTTATTAAAGCCGGTAGTTTCCTTAAGAACCATCATTTCTCAATTACACAAAATTGAACCAAATGAAAGTGTTGGTTATAACAGAGCCTTTCACTCAGAGGAATATAAGACCACGGCTACTCTTCCCCTTGGCCATGCCGATGGAATTGGCAGACAATACGGAAACGGAAAAGCCTATGTTATCATACATGGTAAGAAGGCGCCCATCATTGGAAATGTGTGTATGGACATGCTCATGGTAGATGTTACGGGTATAGAATGCAGAGAAGGAGATGAAGTTATCATTTTTGGGAAAGAGCAATCGGCAGAGGTCTTTGCCTCCTATGCTAATACGATCTCCTATGAACTTATTACTGGAATCTCTTCGCGTGTAAAACGTGTTTATAAGTAATGCCAAATACTTCATTTCTACCCTTTTAGGAGCGCTACAAAATACTTATATTGCAAGCAACACTAACATTAACTAATTAAAAACAGAGAATCAATGTTTAAAGAATTCAAGAATTTTATTATGACTGGCAACGTCATAGAATTTGCAGTTGCCGTAATTTTGGCCGGGGCCGTTGGGCAGGTGGTCAATGGATTTGTCAATGACATCATTATGCCAATTGTTGGTGAATTTTCTGGTGGAGTTGACTTTGCTAATCTCAAATATGTCCTTACCGAAGCATCGGGAGTGGCAGGAGAAGCAGGAGCCATTGCAGAAAATGCCATACGTTATGGTGCCTGGATCAATACTATTGTAAATCTTATTATTGTAGGATTTGTATTGTTTATGATCATCAAGGCTTATAACAAAACAAAAACGCCTCCACCTCCACCAGCACCTTCTGGACCTAGTCAGGAAGACCTTTTGGGTGAGATCAGAGATCTTTTAAAGAAGAAATAAGAAGTAGTTCCCTGCATAGGCAGGAAAACCGCTACACTACAGCGTAATTTAAACCCCTTGTTTGGTGTCAAAACTAAACAAGGGGTTCTTTTTGTTATAAAAATAACAAGTTGTTATATTTTTATAAATATTTAATCAGAGTTTGTGGCATCATTTTCATTCGTTTACCTTTGGCGTGATAAAATTATCAATATGAAACTAGCGGTCGTAGGGGCTACAGGCATGGTAGGTGAGGTAATGCTTAAAGTGTTGGCGGAACGAAATTTTCCGGTAACTGAGTTAATGTTGGTGGCCTCAGAAAGGTCAAAAGGTAAAATACTGCATTATAAGGAACGTCCTTATACTATTATAGGTTTACAAGATGCTGTTGATGCCAAACCAGACATTGCCATATTTTCAGCAGGAGGTGATACCTCTTTGGAGTGGGCTCCCAGGTTTGCTGAAGTAGGGACTACCGTGATCGATAATTCATCGGCCTGGAGAATGGATCCAAAGATCAAATTAGTGGTGCCGGAGATCAATGCCAATATATTGCGGAAAGAAGATAAGATCATTGCAAATCCCAACTGCTCTACCATACAACTAGTAATGGTTCTGGCGCCTTTGCACAAAACCTATGCTATGAAACGCGTAGTAGTTTCAACCTATCAGTCCGTGAGTGGTACAGGGATAAAAGCCGTGCAACAAATGGAAAATGAAATGGTGGGCGCCAAAACAGAAATGGCCTATCCCTACCCTATTCATAGAAACGCATTACCGCATTGTGATGTTTTCCTGGAAAATGGCTACACCAAAGAGGAAATGAAACTGGCCAATGAACCTAAAAAAATATTGGACGACTCAAGTTTCGAAATTACGGCAACAGCAGTGCGCATCCCTACCGCCGGTGGGCATTCGGAATCTGTGAATGTTACCTTTAGTAAAGACTTTACCCTGGAGGCCGTACGGCAACTCCTGAGAAATACACCGGGCGTGGTTGTACAAGACAATCCGGATACCAATACCTACCCAATGCCCTTATACGCCCACGACAAGGACGATGTTTTTGTTGGAAGGATCCGCCGTGATGAGTCGCACCCCAATACGCTCAACATGTGGATTGTAGCTGATAATTTGAGAAAAGGAGCTGCTACGAATGCAATACAAATTGCCGAGTACCTTATTCGAGAAAATCTGGTCTGACTCTGGGGGTCTAAAACTCTGTTAAAAAGGCGCTTCATCCTTCTTAACCAGAACTTTTTAAAGTATTTTTAGGGCAATTAAAGAACCATCATATATGAAAAAAATTGCCATTGTCCTTACCGCATGTATCGCCATTCTGGCCTGTAAAAACGAATCAACCTCAGAACCTTTAACCGTGAACTATCCTGTTACTGCAAAAGTAGATACCACAGACACTTATTTTAATACAGAAGTTCCGGACCCATTTCGCTGGCTGGAAGATGATCGCAGTGCTGAAACTGAAGCATGGGTTACCGAACAGAACAAAGTTACTTTTGGGTATCTGGAGCAAATTCCCTTCAGGAAAGATCTGAAAAACAGAATGGAGAAATTATGGAACTATGAAAAAGTAAGTGCTCCATTTAAAGAAGGAGCTTATACCTATTACTATAAAAATGACGGATTACAGAATCAAAGTGTGGTCTACAGAAAAAAAGAGGGTGGGGCGGAAGAGATCTTTCTGGATCCTAACACTTTTTCTGAGGATGCCACTACTTCCCTGGCCGGACTTAGTTTTAGCAAGGATGGTTCTCTGGCAACCTATCTTATCTCTGAAGGTGGAAGCGACTGGCGAAAGGCCATCGTGCTAAATGTGGAATCTATGACTGTTGTAGAGGACACCCTCACGGATATTAAGTTTAGTGGTATTGCCTGGAAGGGCAATGAAGGCTTTTATTACTCCAGTTATGATAAACCCAAGGGCAGTGAGCTTTCTGCCAAAACAGATCAACATAAAGTTTTTTATCACAAATTAGGAGAAGATCAGGCTAAAGACAAACTTATATACGGGGGAACACTGGCTGAAAAACACCGATATATTTCTGCAAGTGTCACTGAAGATGAACGCTATCTTGTCTTATATCCTGCAACCACCACATCCGGAAATAAACTCTTGATACAGGACCTCACAGATCCCAATGGACTTTTTATTACGATCCTCAACGATACAGATTCGGATAGCTATATTATTGACAATAAAGGTGCAACCCTATATATTCAAACCAACAGGAATGCTCCCAATAAAAAAGTAGTTACCGTTAGTGCTTTACAACCGGATCCCGAAAATTGGAAGGATTTCATTCCTGAAACGACAAATGTGCTAAGCACAAGTACAGGTGGCGGTTATATTTTTGCCGAATACATGGTAGACGCCATCTCCAAAGTACTTCAATATAACTATGATGGGGAACTAATTCGCGAAGTAAACTTACCGGGGATTGGTAGCGCCGGTGGCTTTAGCGGTAAGCTGGAAGCCAAGACGCTCTATTTCTCCTTTACCAATTACAATACCCCGGGTTCCATATATAAGTTTGATCCGAAAACGGGAGAATACAGTAGCTATTGGAAACCTGAGATCGACTTTGATCCAAGCGCATATGAGTCCAAACAGGTTTTTTATACCTCTAAGGACGGCACCAAAGTACCTATGATCATTACCTATAAGAAAGGGGTTACTCTAAATGGTAAGAACCCTACGATATTATATGGGTATGGCGGATTTAATATCAGTCTAACTCCCTCATTCAGTCCTGTAAATGCCATATGGATGGAACAGGGAGGTGTCTATGCAGTGCCTAATTTAAGAGGTGGCGGGGAGTATGGAAAAAAATGGCATGATGCCGGCACAAAACTTAAAAAACAAAATGTCTTTGACGATTTTATTGCGGCGGCAGAATTTTTGATCGCAGAAAAATATACCTCACCAGAATACCTAGCCATCCGTGGCGGATCTAACGGTGGATTGTTAGTTGGGGCCACTATGACGCAGCGACCAGAACTAATGAAGGTTGCCTTACCAGCCGTTGGTGTAATGGATATGCTTAGGTATCATACGTTTACTGCCGGAGCAGGTTGGTCATATGACTATGGTACGGCAGAAGACAGTCCGGAAATGTTTGAATATTTAAAGGCCTATTCCCCGGTTCACAATGTAAAAGAAGGGGTGTCTTACCCGGCTACACTTGTAACTACCGGAGATCATGATGACAGGGTGGTACCTGCACATAGTTTTAAATTTGCGGCAGCATTACAAGAGAAACAAACCGGTACTAACCCAACACTTATTAGGATTGAAACAAATGCAGGGCATGGAGCCGGAACCCCAATTAGTAAAACTATAGAGCAATATGCAGATATATTTGCATTTACCTTCTACAATATGGGGTATGAAAAACTTCCAAACCAGGCAGTTTTAAAAGAATTTAAGGACTAATTATCAATAATATAGTGCGAAATCCGTTTCTTAGAGGCGGATTTTTTGCATCCAATAACAAGAAGATCAAACTCAATGCTGCAAGTAAATAAGCTTTCCTTTGCTTATGAAACCTCCAATGTACTGGAAGGTCTTTCCTTTGAAGTAGGGAAAGGGCAACATGTTGCTGTTATGGGAGAAAGTGGTTGTGGGAAGAGCACCTTATTAAAACTTATTTATGGTCTCCTTAGCCCCGGAGAAGGAAATATTTTATGGGGGAAAGAAGAAATAAAAGGTCCGCTGTATAAGTTAGTCCCCGGCGAATCTTATATGAAATACTTGTCGCAGGAGTTCGATCTGATGCCTTTTACCACCGTGTCTGAAAACATCAGTGAACACCTTTCTGTATTCTACCCCAAGGAAATGAAAGCAAGAACAGAGGAGCTGTTGGAAATGATCGAAATGACTTCAGATGCTCAAACTAAGGTCAAGAATCTAAGTGGGGGCCAGCAACAAAGAGTAGCACTGGCAAGAGTGTTGGCTCAAAAACCAGATGTTTTGCTGTTAGATGAGCCATTTAGCCATATTGATAATTTTCGCAAGAGCAGTTTACGAAGAAACCTGTTTCAATACCTGAAGGAAGAAAGTATAACCTGTCTTACAGCTACTCATGATCACCTGGACGTGCTCCCCTTCGCAGATCGCATCCTGGTTCTAAAAGACAAAGAACTTCTTATAGAGGGGATCACCAGAAAAGTATATGAATCTCCCCCCAATTTTTATGTTGCCAGTCTGTTTGGGGAAGCCAATATTTTACCTATCACTTTGTTGAAATCTTATGCAGATACAAAGAGAAATATAATTGTCTACGCCCATGAGTTTAAGGTTGCCAATTCTTCCGGATTAAAGACCAAAGTAAAGAAGTCGTTCCCAATGGGAGGCTATTATTTAGTTGAAGGGGAATCTGAGGATGGCAAAGTTTTCTTTCATTCGGAAAAGGAACTGAAAATAGACTCCAAAGTTTACCTAAATGTCTCCATTGAAACCATTAACAAACGACTAAAGGATCTTCCTTAAGTCCAAAGTAAGGAGGCGATAAATACTGCCATAGCGGCTGTGGTGCCCAGGACCACGGTTCCCAATCCAAACAATTTGTACCCGGTTTTTACATTCATCCCACTCATTTGAGTCACTACCCAAAAGAAGCTGTCATTAGCATGCGAGATCATGGCCGAACCTGCTCCGATAGACACAACGACCAGGGCCTTTTGTATCTCCGATTCATAACCAAGGGATGTCATCATAGGAGCTAAAATAGAAGCGGTAGTAACTAGGGCAACGGTAGAGGATCCCTGTGCCGTTTTTAATGCAGCAGCTAGCAGAAATGGCAGAAAAATACCAATGTTCAGGTCTTTTAAGGAGTTTCCTAATACTTCTGCTATACCTGACATCTGCAAGACAGTACCAAAAATACCCCCGGCTCCTGTGATCATCAAAATAGAGGCCGCGTCTTTTATCGCCTTCCCTACCCATCCTGAGGATGACAGCATCTCTAAATGAAGTTTTTTAGGCAGAAGCAAACAGAGAAATACTCCAATAAGAAGGGCTATAACCGGATCTCCTAAAAAGCCGATCAGACTTTGAATGGGACCTAATTCTATTGCCTCTCCTTTAATAAATACTGATTTAAGAACAATAAGGACTATAGGGATCACAATAGGAATGGAAGATCTTACAATTCCGGGAGCTTCCGTTGGTTCTGCCATATCTTCGGTAACAGCTTCATCTCCCTGCTCCGGGTCAATATAGGTTTTGGCAGCAAATTTTGTGGCAAAAATCACCGCGGCACTAAGTGCAATTAAACTAACAGGAATGCCAAAGGCAATAACTAATCCTAAGTTGGCTTCCAGGATGCCGGCGGCAGCAATAGGTCCGGGAGTGGGAGGTACCATAGTATGTGAAGCCATAAGACCAAGACCAAGTGCAATGGCAGCACCCGCAAGCGAAATTCCCGCTTTTCTGCTAAGTCCCTTGCTTAAGGGGTGTAAGAGCATAAATCCACTATCTGCAAATACGGGGATGGAAACTATATACCCTATTAGTCCCATGGCCAAAGGAATACGTTTCTTACCAATTAGTTTCAGTACGTTTATTGCGATGGTCTGTGCTCCTCCTGTGTGTTCAAGGAATGCTCCAATGATTACTCCAAGAACTATGATCAGCCCAATTTTACCCAGGGTGCCTCCAAAGCCATCATTAATGGCAGTTGTTATATCCTGTAAGGGCATGCCCGCAAATATTCCATAAGCAATTGAGATAATTAACAAAGCTAGAAAAGGATGGACCTTTAGCTTGGTGGTTAAGACCACTATGAATAAAACAGCAACTATTAAATAAACAATTTCCATTAGATGTTACCTCAACGGTTCTTTAAGAACTATGGGAAATTACATATTTCTACGGATACAGCCTAAAGGGCCAGAAGGAAGAGAAAAGTTGTTAGGCTATATGAGCTAATTCTTTGCCGACATGACTCCCAATAGCGATCCCCATACCGCCCAGACGCACCCCAAAAGCTACTCTATCTGTAAGTCTGATTACTATGGGGCTTTTCTGTGAACCTGTTCCCATAATACCACTCCAGCGTTGATCAATCTCAAATGGTGTATTGGGTAATACAGTTTCCCGCAATACTTCTTCTAATTTATTCTGGATACTTGAGGTAAGACCAAATGTTGAAGTTTCTTCGGTCTTAAAATCTAAGTTTCGGGCACCGCCGATCATAATACGATCTTCAACATTCCTAAAATAATAATAGCCTTTATCTAAATGGAATGTTCCTTTGATCTTAAGACCCGGTATTGGTTTGGTGATCATCACCTGTGCCCTTGCAGGAACAATATCTTCCCGCAGCCACTCGGCAGCAAAACCGTTGGTAGCTACCAACATTTTACCGGAACGGTATTCAAAATTATTTGTGCTAATGGTCACTCCGGAAGTATCCTCCTCATAAGATGCTACCTCCATGCCATTCAGAATATGCACCCCGGCCGCCCTTACCTTTGTTAAAAGTGCATTCATCATGAATCCGGTGTTGATCTGTGCTTCAAAGGAATTTGTAATATAGGTATCAATGATCTTCTTAAATTCGAAGGTATTTGCCTGCTTATGAAATGCAGGTTTTCCATAGACCGGCATTAATAAAGTATTGACCTCATCTAGCCTATCCAGGCATTTTTGAAAGAGCTTTTTATCCTTTTCAAAGAATAGTTCGTGTCCGCCCTTTCTTTGGTAATCTATGGTCTTATCTCCCAGGGTTGTCCGCAGCAGTTCAATACCGTCCCAGCGCTTTTGTACCAACTGTACAACCTCATCCGCACTGTGATGATCCAGATCTTCCAGGATCTCCGAAATACTGCCAAAACAAGCAAAACCGGCATTTTTAGTGCTGGCACCCTGCGGCATGCTTCCCTTTTCCAAGAGTAATATTTTTGCCTTTGGATGTTTTTTTCGAAGTGCAAGAGCACAAGACAGGCCTACAATGCCACTACCAATGATGGTAAAGTCAACATCATCGAACCATGTTTTGTATTCCCAGTAGCTAAGATTCATAGTGTATAAAAAACTCCGGACATTGCCGGAGTATGTTTTAGTTATTTTCGGGTTCCGGATTCATTTTAAATCCTTCCATAAATTTAGTGGTATAATTTCCTGCTAAATAATCCGGATGATCCATCAATTGTCTGTGAAACGGAATGGTAGTTTTGATCCCTTCTATCACAAATTCATCAAGGGCCCTTTTCATTTTATTGATAGCTTCTTCCCTTGTTTGTGCCGTCGTAATTAACTTGGCGATCATTGAATCATAGTTAGGCGGAATAGTATAGCCACTGTATACATGTGTATCTAATCTAATTCCATGGCCTCCCGGAGTGTGTAATGTTGTGATCTTACCCGGGGATGGTCTAAATCCATGATAGGGATCTTCAGCATTTATCCTGCATTCTATAGCGTGCAATTTTGGAAAATAATTCTTCCCGGAAATAGGAACTCCGCCTGCAACAAGGATCTGTTCTCTTATCAGGTCATAATCTACCACCTGTTCCGTAATAGGGTGTTCTACCTGGATCCTGGTATTCATTTCCATAAAATAGAATTTTCTGTGTTTATCAACTAGAAATTCTATAGTACCCGCCCCTTCATATTTAATAAATTCAGCAGCCTTTATAGCAGCATTTCCCATATCCTCCCTTAACTTATCTGTCATAAAAGGAGAGGGGGTCTCTTCCGTTAGTTTCTGATGTCTTCTTTGTATGGAACAATCGCGTTCCGAAAGATGGCATGCCTTTCCGTATTGATCCCCTACAACCTGGATCTCAATATGTCTGGGTTCTTCAATTAGCTTTTCCATGTACATACCTCCGTTACCAAAGGCAGCCGTAGCTTCTTTTACTGCACTGTTAAATGCAGCTTCCATATCTTCTTCCTTCCAAACGGCACGCATCCCTTTACCGCCACCACCTGCAGTGGCTTTTACCATAACAGGATAGCCTACTTTCTTGGCCGTTTTTTTGGCATCTGCAACGTCTTTCAACAAGCCTTCTGAACCGGGTACAATTGGCACACCCGCTTTCTTCATGGTTTCCTTGGCTGTTGCCTTATCTCCCATTCTATCTATCTGGTCTCCTGTAGCGCCTATAAACTTGATGTCGTGTTCTGCACAAATTCTGGAAAACTTGGAGTTCTCGGATAGAAATCCATATCCGGGATGAATGGCATCTGCATTGGTGATCTCTGCTGCCGCAATAATGTTAGGGATCTTTAAATAGGATTCACTGCTGGGAGCAGGTCCAATACAAACTGCTTCATCCGCAAAGCGCACATGAAGACTTTCTTCATCGGCCTTGGAGTACACAGCTACCGTCTTAATCCCCATTTCCTTACAAGTACGAATAATTCTAAGGGCAATTTCGCCTCTATTCGCTATGAGTATTTTTTTAAACATAATTACCTACTTTTCGTGGCCAGGAAAGTTATGTATGCACCACATTAGCGCAGCAATAATCCTGGCTATGTTATTATCTGCTTAGGAGGGATCTACCAGGAATAAAGGCTGATCGAATTCTACCGGAGAAGAATCATCTACCAATACTTTTACAATTTTTCCTGATACTTCAGATTCTATGTCATTGAAAAGCTTCATGGCCTCAATTACACATAATACATCGCCTTCGCTAATATTATCACCAACTTCAACAAATGCTGGTTTATCTGGTGATGGCTTCCTGTAAAAAGTTCCGATGATGGGAGATTTGATAGTTATCAAATTTGAATCTTCTTCTTTTTTAGCAGCTGTTGTTTCTACAGGCGCAGCGGCGGCCACCGGTGCCGGGGCTGGTGCAGCTACTGCAGGAAGTTGCTGAATATACGTGGTTTCGCCTCCAGAACTGGGTGCTCCCGTTCTAATGGTAATTTTAATTTCATCGGTTTCCAGTTTAACTTCACTGGCTCCTGATCTTGCCACAAACTTAATTAAGCTTTGAATCTCTTTAATATCCATGGAATTTTTTTTTGATTAGTTCTTGCTTAGTTATATGCCCATTTTAAATAAATAGACCCCCAGGTAAATCCACCTCCAAAGGCTGCGAATACCAAGTTATCTCCTTTTTTTAATTGCTGCTCATAGTCACTCAATAATAGTGGCAGTGTAGCAGATGTTGTATTTCCGTATTTCTGGATGTTCATCATTACTTTCGACGGTTCAAGACTCATCCTGTTGGAGGTCGCGTCAATGATTCGCTTGTTGGCCTGGTGTGGCACAAGCCATTGCACATCATCATGGGTAAGATCATTCCTTTCCATGATCAGGGCAGCGGCGTCTGCCATATTGGTTACGGCAAATTTAAATACCGATTTCCCGTCCTGGTATACGTAATGCTGTTTATTTTTTACGGTCTCTTCTGTTGGAGGCAATAAAGAACCTCCCGCTTCTATTTTCAGGAATTCTCTCCCGTTTCCATCAGATCGAAGATACTCATCTTGCAATCCATAGCCCTCGGTATTGGGTTCAAAAAGTACCGCCCCGGCACCATCACCAAAAATGATGCAAGTGGTCCTGTCTGTATAATCCAGAATAGACGACATTTTATCTGCTCCAATAAGAAGTACTTTTTTGTATTTCCCAGATTCTATATAGCGAGCAGCGGTAGACATTCCATAAAGGAAGTTACAACATGCAGCCTGTATGTCATATGCAAATGCATTTACGGCTCCAATTTTTGTGGCTACGTAAACCGCAGTTGAAGCAACGGGTAAATCTGGTGTGGCTGTTCCTAATAAGACAAGGTCTATCTCCTTTGGGTCTATATTACCTTTCTTTAAAAGATCCTCAGCAGCTTTAATGGCTAAATAAGAGGTGCCCTTATCCTTGTCCTTGAGGATTCTTCTCTCCTTGATACCGGTACGAGTGGTGATCCATTCATCATTCGTATCCATCATGGTTTCCAAAATTTTATTGGTTAACCTGTATTCGGGTACGTAGGCTCCCACAGCTGTAATTGCTGCTGTAATTTTGGTCATACTAAGATCGGTTTTTTGAGCGTAAACCTTTAAAAATGCTCCAAAAGTTGTGAAAAATAGTGATTTTTTGTGACTTTTTACTCAATTTCAAAGTTTTTAGGGTGTTGAACATATCCCATAAAAAAACTCCCATCTTTAAAGATGGGAGTCTAATGCTCTTTTTCAACTTAAGCTGTTGCTTCTTCCGCCTTGTCTATTAAAATCTGGCCTCTGTAATAAAGTTTTCCTTCATGCCAGTGTGCTCTGTGGTACAAGTGCATCTCACCAGTTGTTGGATCTTTGGCAAGGGTAGGTGCCACTGCTTTATAGTGTGTTCTTCTTTTGTCTCTTCTGGTTTTGGAAATCTTCCTTTTAGGATGTGCCATTTTGAAACTTATTTATCCGTTAGTAAATCTTTTAATGCATCCCATCTGGGATCCGTCTTATCGTCGTTTTTCTGTGTCTCTTTTGGTTGTAATTCTTCCAGTTTTCGCAATGCTTCAGATTTTAATGTTCCATCTTCCACCCCAGGGTGAA
This sequence comes from uncultured Eudoraea sp., assembly GCA_965368835.1. GTDB lineage: Bacteria > Bacteroidota > Bacteroidia > Flavobacteriales > Flavobacteriaceae > Muriicola. The sequence continues at coordinate 13,775 of CBDUON010000053.1, forward strand.
TTCGTTTAGAAGGAACAGCCAGCACAATCATTTCATAAATGTACTGCGCACTATTTATCTGATGTTCAGAATGCGGAATGACCAATACTTCATCATCCTCATCATTGTACTCCTCTCCAAACTTAATTACCAATTCAAGGGAGGCTTTTACCGCCTGATCGAAAGGTTCGTTTGTGAGATCGCAAGCGACATTTACCGTGCCTTCGGCACTCATGTCTAACTCCATCACTGTTGTCATTTTGTTTAATTGAACCTGCACTAAAATGTCAGCTTCATTAAACTCATGATACTCAAAAGATTCAAAGAACTTATTATTAATTCGATACTCAAACGTATGCGCACCTAGCTTTAATCCTGAAAAAGGAATACTAAATTCCTTATGCGTCGCCATCTTTTACAATCGTTTAAGGCGTGCAAAGATAATTTATTTTTATCAA
>CBDUON010000054.1:0-13394 GCA_965368835.1 uncultured Eudoraea sp.
ACGTAAAGTTTATTGCTCGCAGATTATTGATATCGGCCTCAGAAGATATTGGCCTTGCAAACCCAACGGCTCTGGTGATCGCCAATAATACTTTTCAGGCGGTAACCACTATTGGATACCCCGAAGCACGCATTCTCCTTAGCGAGTGCACCATTTATCTCGCTACCAGTCCTAAAAGTAATGCCAGTTATATGGCTATTAAAAGGGCACAGGAGGCCGTTAGGGAACACGGTGATCTCTCAGTACCCATAAACCTTCGGAATGCGCCTACCAAACTTATGAAAGATCTGGGATACGGAGCAGATTACAAGTATGCGCACGACTTTCAACATAATTTTGTGGAAGAAGAATTCTTGCCGGCATCTATTGCGGGCACCACTTTTTACTCCCCCGGAGATAATGCCAGGGAAAAGGCCATCAAAGAATTTCTAAAGAACAGATGGAAAGACAAATACAACTTCTAAAACTTTATTTGCAGTACTTCTTGTAACCTGTCGTCACCCTGGTAATATTCAAAGACCCACTGCTCATTGTTTTGAAACAGTAATCCAGACTGTCCTTTTCTTTCTGCCATAAAAATGTTAGGCATGGACGTTGCCTTTAAATAAAACTGAATACTGGGGGTTGTATCTACCAGTTGATATCCTGTTTCTGTTTTTTGGGCATAAAGGGTCCTGATCTCAAGGGCTTCAGACTGCGTTTCCTCTGCAACCGCCTCTTCTAAGGTAATTGCTTCCATAACCTCAGTAGGCTGCGATAAAGGAGCTGCCATTTCCTTGTCAATTTCTTTTTCTAAAGGAATTTCTGTGTCTGCTGCCTCAGTACTTATAGATATTTCTTCTGACATGCTTTTAGGCGGAGGTAGCGCTTTTACATCATCCTTAAAATTTAATACAACAGGCTCGTTATTTTTGACTTTAGGGCTATATGAATGGCGGAAGCCCTTTAAGGATTGGAACGCCTCAGAAATAGCCTCTCTATACGCTTCTTTGTATTGTTTTACCTTGCTACTCCCTAATTGAGTGCGGTATCGTTCAACTCCCTGACAATCTTTAAAAACCACAGCTACTCTGGTAGCAAACATAGATGATTCTTCTTCCAGAGAAGTAAGCAGACCAAGACATCGATCCAGATTAAGATCCTGTGGCAACACATCTTCATATAACGCATTGAAACCCTGATTTACCAGATAATACTTTACCATTGTACTGGTTTGGTATTGATTCTCGGACCGAAATCCTTCAAATTTCTTAGGAACAATTACGTATTTGTACTCATTCAAAATTGCTTGTGCATGGGTATTGTACCCCATAGCTAAGAATAGAAAAAAACAGAGATATTTCATGGACACACTATCTATTGGTGCCCCAAGATAGGATATTTAATCCTATCTGGAAAGATGCATAATGGCTGTCTGCAAGGTTTTGGTACCCGAGTAAATTATTTGCCATGGCGTAAAGATTTACCGGACCGGCCTGAAAATTAATTCCAAACCCAATATTTGTCATTGAGAACTTATCTACTGTATATGTGGTCTTCAATGCCATAAAATTCCCAACACGCCTTAAATAAAAGGCCGTAAGCGCAGCTTGCGGGCCCCTTGGCCTGTTGATCACATGAAGTTGACCTCCTACTGCATTTCTGTACTGAAAGCGTGTGTCAGCACTTGTAACCCCAATATCGCAGTCGCAATCCATATCGCCGTTCACAGGTTCCCCAAAATTATACCGAATAGATCCATAGAGCTGGGTGGGCCTAAATGTAATATAACTATTGTAGGTATCTTCAAAAGGTACTAAGGTCTCAATCTCGTCTACAAGTTCTTGCCAAAAATCGGCATTAGGATCGCTAAAAGCATCCGGCAATATTATCTCAACACCTTCCGTAGTGGCACTCCCCTGTAAGGAGTATCCCTTTACGTCACCCGCATGATATACAAAACCCAGATCTAACAGACTGCCGGTAATTACCGTTCTCTGGTTTAAGTTGTATGTAAACCCAAGATCTACGCCCAATCCAAGATCTCCACCTAAGAGTGCTCTTTTTGTGATCACATTAGGCACGGTGCCGGAAATCTCATCATCCAAAATAGCTCTGATCTCCTCAAAGCCGGAAGTTCTGACCTGCATGTCTGCAACCAGGGTGTTAGACAAGAGGTTATTTTGTCCTTCGTTGGTTACAAAGTACCCGGTATTAGTAGAGGAATGAAAATCGTAAATACCCGAATACACCTTTGCTCTTGCCCCTACTGTTAATTTCCTGTCTATTTCTTTATTTAATCCGAAATGAAAAACTGTAAGCCCTTCTCCCCTGGTCTTAAGATGTCCCAGATCAAATCGTCTGCCCAATTGATCCGCGTTGCCATTAAAGCCCAGCAAGGCAAGATCCTGTGGCCAATACAGAATAGTATTCGATTCAAAATAGACCCCAAAGGAGTAAAAATGTTTAGGGTTATTTTTACTTCTAAACCCTCCATGTAGCAGATCTATCTGGATGGTTGCTCCAAATTCATCTCTCTTGGTCATTCCATTTAAGGCCCTGTCTCGTATTTTGTCATTAAAGTCTAAACCGTCATTGGCAAATAGGGAATGCACGGTTATACCACTGGTACCCGCCTGCCCATAGATCCCTGAAGTAAGTGGTATGCCTGCATACCAGGAAAAAGAAGTACTCATCCCCGGGTTAAGTAAAATGGCCTGAGGAATCTCCGTAAAATCGTATAGCAACTCCTTGTTCTGAGAAAAAAGGGAGCTATTACCAAGAACCATGGCTAGCAAAAAAAGTAGCCATTCTCTCATTTTAGTTGTAACCTGAATTTACCGCTAGATCTGAATATGATCTTCGGGTCTTCTAAAGATGAAGTACTTGTGGTATCGCCAAAATTGCTGGCGTTTACTCTAATCTCGGAAGTATTTCGAATAATGTCTAGGCTTCGCCCCGTTGGAGTGCCATAGGTAGTTTCGCGTCGTAATACGGCAGTTGGGGCAGGTGGTATCGTAAAGGTCTCCGTATCTAGCACATTGCCGGCATCATCCAGATACTCAAATATAATCTCTAAATCCTTACTGGTGGTATTTTCCAGCTCATACACAATAACCCCATCCAGAACGTTATCTGCAAAGAATGCCTCACTAAAGGCGTCAAAATTAAAAGTTTGAATATACCATACGGCCCCTGGGGCATCATTGATCACACTTTCCGGACTTTCCACATACAAGATGCTGGCTTCAACGGTTGGAATGATCTCCAGGTCATCCCACTGATCAAAATTCTGTTCTTCCACACAGGAGGAAAGACCTGTAAGGAATAACAATGATATAAAAAGTAGCTTTTTCATCTCACGACCCATTCAATAGAGCAACATCAGGAATATCAGTTAAACTCCCTATTCTATAATCTATATAACTTTATAAATACAATTTTATTTCACTTAGGTCGTCTATGATCTCCCCGTGTTTATGAAGAGGATCTTTATGGACATTAAGATGTATGGTATGAAATCCTACCGCCCTCGCACCCAGGATATCCGCTTCCAGATTGTCACCGACCATTACAGCATTTTGCGGCTGCACACGGGTCCGCTCTAAAGCTAGGTGGAAAATGATAGGATCGGGTTTCTTTACTCCGGCCATTTCTGAGTTAATGATCTGGTCGAAATACCCAAGAATATTCGAGTTTCGTAATTTTTTCTCTTGAATTTCTTCGAACCCATTGGTAATGATATGCATTCTATATAGTGGTTTCAGATAGTCTAGTATTTCCCTGGAATTTGGCAATAGATGATCATAATTAGACAGATGTTCTATATAAGCATCGGCCAGATCTGTGATAAGCATATCATCAATAGGATATCCCAGGGTATCAAATACATTGCGTAATCTGAGATACCGCAAGGATTCCTTCTTTATTTTATTTTCTCGGTATAATTTCCAAAAAGCTAAGTTTATGGGGACATATTCTCTCAGGAAATCGGGCAGCTCAACCTGTACATTGTGCTCGGCAAAGATCTTTTCGAACGTAAGTGCCGAATTCTTCTCAAAATCCCAAAGGGTATGATCCAGATCAAAAAACACATCGGTCACAATTTCTCTATACATGATAGCGAGCTACAATTTTGTCATAAAGTTCAATCCAGTTAATTCTATTGTCTGTGCCCAATAACTCATTAGAAAACACCGTCATAAAGTGGCCTTTTACCTGCCTAACTTGCTCATAAAGCTTATCTAGTTCCATAAAAATCTCTTCCTCAGTTTCATATTTTAAAAGGGCATAATCATGCACCGCAAAAGGATGGATCTTTATTGGTTGTTGTATTTCTAACGGAATATCATAAAAGTAAAATGAAGTACAAGTACCTGCTTTAAAGCCTGTTTCATGAGTAAATCCCATGCTGTAATCATCAGTAAATTCTGCCGCTACCAAATTGCGGTAGGTCTCAGGAATATCTACCCTGTTATATCGTAATCTAACATAATTAACGGCCTTGTTGATTACCAGGGCCAGGTTTTCTTTCTCCAGCTTTAACAGATCCATGTTGGTGAATGAACTATAAGATGCAGCCAGCGATACTGTATTGTAATCTGCTACTGATTTAATAAGGTGTTTAAAGGCATTATTTTCGGTAGAAATATTCTTATCATACCTGGAATACTGTGCATATTGAAAGAAGAATGCGCTAGAAACTCCCCATTTTTTGTGAATGTCAATAAGCTGTGTAAAATTATCAAAGGGATCTTTTTTTACCTTGCTTAAAACTAGCAGACGCTGCAGTACCTTTCTGAATTTAAGACCTACCATATCCAGCAGCATGCCAAATCCTCCACGAAAAAGGCCTCTATGGGCAAAACTATGAGAAACTGAAACGTCAATGATAGAGGTATATCTAACCGTTTTAGGTTTTTGTTCTAAGGTGGGAAAACGCTCTAGTAATGCGTGTAACAATTTTTGAGCCCATAGATCTACAACCGGCTTTTGAAGAAAACCGTGCTGATGAGCCAGGCTTTCCTTATATGGGAATCTGCCAACCAGGTCCTTTACGTGCGGCACATACTCTTCATACCTCGACAAAAGATAAAAACTAGCTGCAAAAATATCATAAGGGATATTACTTCGTTCCCCGGTAGGAAAAAAACAAGGGGTATCTCCCCATTCACTCATACTGATATGAAGATCATTAATACCATGCTCAAATAACAAGGGATGACTTCTAACAAAAAATTCGTTCTGCAAAGGCTGCTTGGTATAGGTGATCTTAGGGCCATTATGCTTTATAAAATCTTCAACCTTGGTAGTAAAACCCACTTCTATCCCTAATATCCTGAGAAATATCTGTTTCATGATATAGGTAAATCGGGGGGTAATCTTATGGGTATAGATCAACAACATCCTTATAATATTTGGTGGTCTGCAAAACTAAAAAAGGCCTTTTCAGTGATGATGAGATGATCCAAAACCCTTATATCCAAAGCATGAGCAGCTGTCTTTAATTTTGCCGTAATCTTTTTATCTGCTTCACTGGGTTTGAGAATACCTGATGGATGATTATGCGCCAGAATTAGGGAAACGGCCCCTAGTTCCAAAGCTTTTTTTAAAACCAATCTACTATCTACCAAAGTACCGGTAATACCTCCCTTGCTCAATTGAGATTTATAAAGAATAGTATTGGCATTATTTAGATAAAGGATCCAGAATTCTTCGTGTTCTAATTCTCCCAAAATGGGCTGCAGCACTGCATAGACGTCTTCACTCCCCGTAATTTTTGTCACCTTTATTTCCTGCTCTTCCCTTCTCCTTCTGCCTACCTCCAAAGCGGCGGCTATTGCTACAGCCTTAGCCTCACCTATACCTTTGAATTGCATGAGTTGTCTTATGGAAATTTTCCCTAGGACGCTGAGGTTATTGTTTGCGCTTTTTAGGATCCTTTTAGCAAGACTTACCGCACTCTCATCCCTGCTACCCGTACCAATAAGAATAGCCAATAGTTCGGCATCAGAAAGAACACTCCTTCCTTTATGGAGTAATTTTTCACGTGGCTTATCATCATCGGCCCACGACTTAATTGAAAAAGAAGCCCGCTTTTTTTGCATGTCTAAAGATAAACAACTAATATTTTTAATGTACATTTCTTTAATAAATTCAAAAATCTGACAAATGAAATCGCTCTTCGAAGAATCCAACTATAAAGAGATCCTTGACAGGATCGACAATTTAAAAGAATCTAATATTGGGGAATGGGGTAAAATGAGTGTTGGGCAGATGGTTTGGCATTGTCAGGTACCATTAAAGGTTGCCATTAAGAACAAACCCACTAAAAAAACCGGTAATATCTTGATAAAATGGTTCTTTAAAAAGTCGCTTTACAATGAAAAACCGTGGCGGAAAAATCTGCCCACGTCTTCCTTTGCTAAGGCCACTGAGGAAAAGGATTTTGAGAAGGAGCGTGTAATTTTACGCAAATTAGTTTCCGAATTCTATCAACTTAAGGACAGGACCGAATGGAATCCTCACCCGCTTTTTGGAACTTTTACACATGAGCAATGGGGAGCAATGCAATACAAGCATTTGGATCATCATCTCAAACAATTTGGAGTTTGACATATTTCGGATTTGAGCATAAAAAAAGCCCTTAATACAAGGGCTTTTCTTTTACATTTTATAGTTTATTGCTGCTTAACGGGCTTACCCACTTTTTCAATCTCCTCGCCTTTCTTTTTAATATTCTCCTTGCCCTTTTTTATAACTGCTTCCAGTTCATTCAATTTTTCTTCAGCCTTACGGATCTTTTCTTCTTTTTGCTTTATGACTTCCTCATCGGCACTTTTATCTTCACGTTGTTTTCTAACTTTCTCCTTGGCATCTGCTACCTTAGCCCGCCCGTTTCTCAAAGTTTCTTCATTGTCATTAAGGCTTTTTTCGGAATTTTCAATTTTATCCTTAGCCATAGCTGCTCTGTACTGCCCAAATTCTTTTCCAGTCATGTCGCCTTTGTCTCTCCCGTAAGCATTGCCTTTATTACTCTTTTCTTTGGCTAGCTTATCATCATCCATTTCTTCATTATGATCTTCCATATCCCCCTTAAGGTCCTTCTCTTTTATTTCATCTTTTGCCTTATCTTTTTGGGATTTGCCCTTTTCCTTCATCTCATCTTTGGCCTTTTCTTTCTGAGAATTACCCTTTTCTTTAATTTTATCAGCCTTTTTCTCTTGTTCTTCGGCAACCTCTTCAACTTCTTCCTTTGCTTGTTTTACCTTTTCCTTTTTTCCTTTTACTTTGTCTTGTGACTTCCCCTGCGCGTAGCCAGTTGTTCCGGAAATTGCGATCAAGAGCAGTGATATCATTATTAATCTTAGTGTATTTTTCATTTTCTTTATTTTAACTATTATAAACTATCTAATTCTTTTAATGCAGATTCTACTTCCTCAGCTTTCTTTTCAACTTCCTCAACGGTTTCATCTATTTCTTTCTCCACTGCTTCAATTGTATTGAGGTCTTTATCTAATTCTTCTTGTTCTTTTTTAGTGTCCCTGCAGGAAATAATTCCTACAAACAAGACAGACAGCAACCATACGTTTAATTTTTTCATATTTATTTTATAATGTTTAGTACCCAAGGAACGGTGTACCTATTTAGATATTGTATTGTATTTCAATTAATTAAGAACAGTTTATTAACAATTGGCTGGCGCAATAATTAGTCCTCTATCAATTTTTTGACGGAATTTAAATCTAATCCACCATAATTACCAGAACTCATAAGGAGTAATACCGTATTGTCATAATTTTGACCATATATAAAATCCTTAAAAGCGTTTGCATCTGTAAATATCTTCAAATCACTTCGTTCAAAGGATGCCGATATCTGTGCTGGGGTCACTTCTTTTAATTTTTTAATTTTTACTGATTCTGGCAAAAAGAATACAATGGCCTCATCGGCTGCGGCCAAGGCCCCTTTATATTCCTTTAAAAATTCAGCATTAAAACTACTGTATGTATGAAGCTCCAGGCATGCAATTAATTTTTTATCCGGGTATTGTTCTTTTACCGCCATGGTGGTTGCTGCTACCTTACTGGGCGAATGTGCAAAATCCTTATATAGAATGGCTGTTTTCCCCTCCGCCATTTTCTCCAGTCGTTTTGATGCTCCTTTAAAGGTTGCTATAGCCTCATAGAAATCATCTTCATCTACTCCCATATTCTGGCAGATCCACTTCGCGCCTGCCAAATTGTTTAAATTATGTTTCCCAAATACTTCAATGGGCATGGATCCTTCCGGGGTCTCCAAATAGGTCTGTCCATTTTTTACTTCATATTTTGGGGTTTTGTATGGAATTTTTCGAATTGAGTTAGCTGAGTTTTCAACGACCTTAACTACTTCTTTATCCTCCTCATTATAGGTAATACTACCCCCATTCACTATGCTGTCTACAAATATTTGGAATTGAGATACATAATTCTCAAAAGTGGGGAATACATTGATATGGTCCCAGGCTATTCCACTTAACAAGGCAATGTTTGGTTTGTAGAGATGAAACTTGGGGCGTTTGTCTAAAGGTGATGACAGGTATTCATCGCCTTCAAGAACAATAAAATCATTTTCTTCTGTAAGGTGAACCATACGGTTAAACCCGTCTAATTGAGCCCCCACCATAAAATCTACTTCTTTTCCATGATAATTAAGCACGTGCAGTATCATGGAAGTTATGGTCGTTTTCCCATGGCTACCTCCTATAACTACTCGGGTCTTGTCCTTTGATTGCTCATAGAGAAATTCGGGATACGAATAGATCTTTAATCCTAATTCCTGAGCTCTTAGTAATTCCGGATTATCCTTTTTTGCATGCATCCCGAGAATAACTGCATCTAATGCCGTACTTAATTTCTCCGGATACCAACCAAAGGTTACAGGCAATAATCCTTGTTCCTTTAACCTTGTTTTAGAAGGTTCATAGATCACATCATCACTTCCGGTTATCTGATATCCTTTATCGTGAAGTGCCAACGCCAAATTGTGCATGGCACTACCCCCAATGGCTATAAAATGTATTTGCATCCCGGTTACTTATTTGCGGCAAAGATAGGCATTGAAAAGTGCAACCCAAATCATTGTTTCCTATGGAAACTTTCTATCTTAGTGAACCTTATTTAGTTTACTTAGTGGACCAGAAAATAAATATTCATGAAACTGCTTTTGTTACTGCCTCATTCCGAGCCGGTAATACGGCTTTGAGCGGAGATAGGTATGCCCATTTATGGGCAAACCCAATTGTTGCCAACCACGCCAGGAGGTACAGCAGTGCCGTGTCTACGTATGAAGACTATGCTCATTGCTTACGCAACCGATATTTTTATGACACTCTGAAAGAATTAATAAACAATGAGAGCATAGAGGTACTTATTAATTTTGGCTGCGGCTTTAGCATGTATCCCTTTTTACTGGATACCTCACTGCATTACATAGAGATAGACACTACAGATGTAATTACCTATAAAAAGGAAAAAACTGAAGCCTGGCAAAAAGAAGGATTACTGCCAGAGAGGAACATCACATATCTCGTAGCCGATTTTAATGCGCCCTCGCTTCAAGATCTCTATAAGCAGCTTGAGGTATTAAAAGCGGGGCAAAGATCTTTTATTTTGTTGGAGGGTGTTTTGTTCTTCCTGGGCAAGAGCGATACTACTAAGCTTTTCGATCTTTTTAAGCACTTACAAGGACCTGAAGAATATCTGGGCAGTGTTTCTTTTCAGCCCCAACTAGAAAAACAAGCTGTATTTAAAAAATTGATCGATTTTGTTGAGGGGAATCTGGAGAAAAATCAGCAATTTAACTTTCAAACGGTTTCCGATACATTTTATAGGGAATTGGAAGGATATACCCTGATAGATCATCAGCATACCATAAGCCTTTCCAAACACTATGCCCCAGAAAATAAATTGCCTATTGAAGAAATCCTTAACGAGCAAATGTATCTGTTGCAAAAGAATGTCATTACCTAAGCTATGAAAATACACCTGACAGAACTAGAACCTAAGGAGATATTGCCCGGATTACATGGCAAAATAATACATGGAGAAACTATGACATTGGCATTCTGGGATGTAGAAGAAGGCGCTATTGTGCCGGAACACTACCATATTAATGAACAGATAATGCATGTAATGGAAGGTGAATTTGAGTTTACCGTAGCCGGCGAAACCAAGGTATACCTGCCGGGCGAATTAGTAATTATTCCATCGAATATATCACATAGCGGAAAAGCTTTAACGGCTTGTAAACTCATGGATGTATTTAGTCCGGTACGAGAAGCCTATAAATAAAGATTTTATGTTAGTATCACTCAAGGGAAAAAATGCCCTCGTAGGAGGCAGTAGCAGAGGGATTGGTCTTGCCATTGCTCAACAACTAGCCGAAAGTGGCGCAAGTGTCACTATTATGGCTCGCAGTGAGGCAACCTTAAAGGAAATAGTTTCACAAATGCCACTAAATACGAGTGGCCAGAGTCATCAGTACCTGGTGGTTAACTTCTCTAATTTTGACACCTACAAAAGGATCATTGAGGAATATTTCAAAACACATACGGTAGATATTCTTATCAATAATACGCAGGGACCAAAGGCAGGAACTCCTTTGGAAAAAGAAATTACAGATTATCAGGAAGCATTCGACGTCATGTTTAAGTCGGTTGTGCACACTACACAATTAGCCTTAGATCATATGAAAGCAAAACAATGGGGACGAATAATAAATGTGGCTTCTGTTTCTGTAAAGGAACCTCTCTCCTACCTGGTGCTCTCTAATACTGTTAGAGCAGCCGTGGTAGCCTGGGCCAAAAGTCTTGCCACCGAAGTGGGTCCTTTTAATATTACTGTAAACAGCCTCCTTACCGGGTATTTCGATACGGAACGACTTTCTGAGCTGAATCAGAAAAAGGCAGAACAACAAAAAATACCGGTCTCAGAAGTGAAAGAACATATGAAAGCCCAGGTGCCGCTTAAACGGCTGGGTAAGCCGGCGGAATACGGGTATTTAGTAGCCTTTCTTGCCTCGGACCAAGCCTCCTATATTACGGGTACCAACATACCCATTGATGGGGGATTATTGAGATCTTTCTAGTGAGGTGGAACTGCTATTTACGAGGTGGGTATTTCATCATAACCTTTCCTACGATCTCGTTTAAAATCTTTTCCCTGGTACTTGGGGAGGCGTTCTCCTTGTAGTTACTGGAAGTCACTGCCTGCCAAAACAACGCATCTTTTTGGTTATCAATAAAATCAAAAATAATTTCGCGTTCCCTGTTAGGCGATCCTATAGGCACCCCAATGGAAACACCACCGCCAACATTTCTGCCGCCACCCCCTACTCCAATGCCTACGGAATTATTCTGTGGCATTTGAAATTCACGCGATTCTATATTGATCAAAAAATCTGGTTCCTCAGAAGATTGAATGCCCTTTGTTTGCAAAACAGAATCTATGGCTCTCAGCAAACGTCGTGTATCTAAGTCACTTAACCCTGTTTGCATATCGGCATAATAATTATAGGTCCTGTAATTTGAAAAGTCGGCGTTCTTATCGTAATCATAGTCTACCCGTAAACCACTACAGGCAAAACACAGGAGACATAAAAACATCAGGCAGTTTTTCATAATTACAGATCCCACAGCAGCGAACACCTTTTCTTATTGAAAAAGAACGCACTACTACATGTACTCTAAATTACGGAAAAATGAAATTTTAAGGGAGGTAAACTAACTTTAATCGTTTAAAAGAGACCACAATTTATCCTTGAGATTCTGCAATCCGTATTGGGAAACGGAGGATATAAAAAGAAAAGGGATGTCTCCAAGGTCTTTTTTAACCTCTTTACGCATTTCATCCATTAATTCTTCGTCTAACATATCTGCTTTTGAAATGGCAACAAGCCTGTTCTTATCTAACATTTCAGGATTGTATTTACGAAGCTCATTGAGCAGGATCTCGTATTCCTGAGAAACGTCCACACTATCTGCAGGGATAAGAAATAGTAGTATTGAATTTCGTTCTATATGACGAAGGAAGTAATGACCAAGTCCTTTGCCTTCAGCAGCTCCTTCAATGATCCCCGGTATATCTGCCATTACAAAACTCTTAAAATCGCGATACTGCACTATACCAAGGTTGGGTTTTAGTGTTGTAAATGGATAGTCTGCTATTTTGGGTTTTGCAGAAGTAAGTACTGAAAGCAAGGTAGATTTCCCGGCATTTGGGAAGCCAACCAAGCCAACATCCGCAAGTACTTTCAGTTCCAGAGTTAGTTCTTGCTCTTTCCCTGGAATCCCAGGTTGGGCATAGCGAGGTGTCTGATTTGTAGCGGTTTTAAAGTGCCAATTCCCCCGGCCTCCTTTACCTCCTTCTGCGGCTATTTTCTCCTGTCCGTGTTCTGTGATCTCAAAAAGTACTTCTCCGGTTTCCAGATCCTTTACAACAGTTCCAAGTGGGACGTCTAAATAAACATCTGGTCCGTCTGCTCCCGTACTCCTGCTCTTACTGCCATGTTCTCCATGACCAGCCTTAAAATGCCTTTTAAATTTAAAACTCAGGAGGGTCCAGAGACTTTCATTTCCTCTGAGAATAATATGACCACCCCTACCGCCATCACCGCCATCCGGACCGCCTTTAGAGACGTATTTTTCCCTATGAAGGTGAGCAGAGCCTTTTCCACCATTGCCAGAAGCAACGGATATCTTCACGTAATCTACGAAATTGCCTTCTGTCATTTATCAGGGATACTTGTTTGCCAGCTTTACTTCATCTGTCTATTCAAAAGACATGATACACTGAACTATTATTTCTTTAGGGTGTTGATCACTTTTGCCAAACGCTCTGTGATGTCTCCAATACTACCAATGCCGTTTACACTGTGGAATTTATTCTGGGCCTCATAGTATTCTTTTAATGGGGCAGTTTTCAGATTGTATTCTTCGAATCTGTTCCTGATCTTTTTTTCATCCTGATCATCTGGGCGCCCACTACTTTTCCCACGTTCCAGTAATCGTTCAATTAGCACTTCATCATCGGCCTCCAAGGCAATTGTAGCGTGAATTTTCATATCCTTGGACTCTAAAAAATTATCCAGGGCCTCAGCCTGGGCCGCAGTTCTTGGAAACCCATCAAAAATAAAGCCGCTTGCCTCAGGGTGATTCTCTACCTCATCTTTTAACATGCTTATGGTAACTTCGTCTGGCACAAGATCTCCTTTGTCCATATACGATTTTGCCAACTGGCCCAACTTGGTATTGTTCTTAATATTGAATCGGAATACGTCGCCAGTAGAGATATGTTTAAGATTGTATTTTTCTTTTAAGTATCCGGCCTGTGTGCCTTTCCCTGCACCAGGTTTTCCAAATAAAACAAGATTGA
>CBDUON010000055.1:0-13161 GCA_965368835.1 uncultured Eudoraea sp.
CGCTCGGAACTGACAATGTTGTTATTCCGATCTGGCTTCTGAACCTTCCGTAGCTTCCTGGTTATAATCATTCACCATACGTAAGAAAGCAGCTTCGTATTCTTTATTCACATACTTGCCCATTTTTTGTCGTTCTACAAACTGGTCCCGTAGGCCATAATGATTGTTGGTATAGTTTTCCTTTACCCTTGCATTGTCTCCTATATAATTCAGAAGATTTATCTGCATAATATTAGTAGGGTTCTTTTTGTCTTTCTGTATCAATATCTGAAAGTTGTCCTGGATGTAGTTGATTAAACTGGCCCTGTCCTCAAAGATCATATCCGCCAACTCATGGTTGATCTGCCCGGTTGTTCTGCTATATAACTTGTACATTTTAATAGGTCCGCTGGCAGTCTCTTCCAGACACATCTTTTTAGGGATCATCTTAATGGCCTTACCTGTAAGGTCTGCATATCTCACCGTCTTAAAGACCCTCCCATCATCTAGGGTAAAGCCAGCAATATCGCCCGGGTTTAATTTTTCCTTCATACTCCCCTTTAGTTTCCCCGTCTGTTGGAATTTCTCATAATTCTTGGGCGTTATATAGGTGATGTTTTGTTGAAAACGTTGTGGAAATTCAAAATTGATCTGAATATAGGCCTCTTCTGTTTTTCCTTTTTTAAATTCGAGCTGCCCTTTTTGATACAGATCTTGAGCGCACAGGCCAAGGGCCATAAAAGCACATAGAAAAAGGCTGATACTTCCTTTAGATAATTTCATGATGTTGTTTTGGATTTGAGATTGTCTCCTAATACAACGAGCAAGGCCCTATATTATTGTTGTTCAAACACTTAGCAATATTCAAGAATCGTAGTCCACAATAATATTTGCTGGAATTAAAGGACAGGAATACCCTATTCATTAACCGATTTTAAAATGGTTCTTCCCCCCTACCCAATTTTTAATACAGTCCCGGAAGTAGGCTTTTCAAAAGGAATTTTCGAACCAGAGTCGGCCTCTTGTACTGCTAATACAAAGTAACCCTTCTAAAGCTCTCCTAAGGAGGGATTTTAGATTGAAATCATCGGAGAACCCTAACAAAACAACGTATCCTCTATAAATATTAACAAAAATAATCTACCTTGGGGGAAAGGGACCACTTATATGATCAGGAATTTAGCTTTGAAAGGCGGTGGCGTATTAGGGATAGCCTATGTAGGTGCTATCCGGGAATTGGAGAAAAGAGACATGTATAACGGACTTACTCATGTTTCTGGCACTTCTGCCGGGGCCCTGGTCGCAGGAATGATTGCTGTAGGGTACAATTCCAAGCAAATTGAACGCCTCATGCATCAACTCGATTTTAAGAAGTTTAAGTCGGGTTGGAATCCTCTACGGATCTTCACCAGATACGGCCTCTACCACGGGGATTATATTGTAGACTTTATTCATGACTTTCTCAAAATATCAAAATATCAACTCCCTAAAAATGCCACTTTTAAAGATCTAAAGAAAGCCGGCTGCAAGGATCTGACCGTATTTGCTTCAGATCTCAACCTACATACTTTTGCCGAATTTTCGAAACATGCAACTCCCCATTGTATTGTTGCCGAAGCCATAAGGGCCTCCATGTCTATCCCCCTGTTCTTTAAGGCCTGGCAATTCAGTAATGGCATTCCCAACGATCATATCTATGTAGATGGCGGAATGGTCTATAACTACCCCCTCTCTTTTTTTGATAAAAAAAGGTTTCACAAGAAAAAAGGATTTAATAAAGACACCCTGGGGTTTTACCTGGAATCTAAAAAACTATACGATGTTGAAACCGATGCAGAAACGAATACATCGGGAAAAGGAAAGTATCGCAAAAAACCTTTCTATACTTTTTTTGTGCGTTTTGGACAGCTATTTACCTTTTTTAAGCATGCTTTTGACACCATGATGAACGCTCAGGGAATAGACTTTATGGAAGACAACCATTTGGTGGCAAGAACTATTTTTATCAGTGATCTTGGAATTTCGGCAACAAATTTTAATCTTACAAAGGAAGACAAAAAACGTCTGATAAAATCGGGTAAAATAGGAGCAAAACGGTATTTTAAATGGCGAAAAAAGAAGGAAAAGAAAAAAAGTAAGAAAACCAACCAACTGAATTAAGAAGAAATACTCAATGAGCAAACAAAACCCATTGACCCTTGTCACCCCTATTAAGGATGAGCATTTAGAACATCTGTATTCGTATTTAAAAAAAATGAAATATGAATTGGAGGCCAACAAACACGAATTGTTTGAAAGGACCAAAAATATTCATTACCTAAGATGGCTAATAATAGATGATAAACAGTCTGGCAGGCCCCACACCATTTTTTTTAAAAATGACAAGGAGCATAAACCCAAACTAATTTTCTCTTCTAATTTCGATGGCAGTGTGGACGGTCATCTTGAAGATCTCAGTGACGACGCCGAAAGTGAACTAATCGATACGGTGTATGCCTGTTGTCATGGATATCCTGAAAAAGGGACAAGAACCCCCGAATCCAGAAAAGCATTTTTTGAAAAACACAAAGTAAAGACCGCAGCGTTTTACCAGGGATCTCCGGGAAGAACAGTGGTACAGATCCTTCAAGAGAACAAATTGAGGAATTATCTGAAAAAATTAATCGATACTGGTTCATGGGACCCCCGGTTGACTCCTCGAGAAATTCACCAGCAATTAAAAAAACAGGTAGGGGCAAATGAGGATTTTGAATGGCTCAAAGAGAAGATAAAGATGCCCAGACGCAATTGGGTGAAGTTTATCTTATTTATACTCCTGGTTATTCCCCTGCTACCTGTAATCATTATCTGGGTGTTGATCGTACAGTATTTCTATGAGGCCAAAGATGAGTATTATGTTAAAACCCGTAGCGATCTCGATAAACAGAAAATATCGGTGCTGGAGGAATATGAAGACCTGGGGACGGAAAAAGATGTTAAGGGCCATGGACAACTATCAGATCTTCCTCCGGTGTACTATCAGAATCAATTTTCGCAATTGGTAGAAATGAAGCCCGGTAAAGTACGGTTAATTACCTTTAAGGCTATGATGCTACTGGCACGTGTCCTGATCTCCAGCCTGTTTGTGCGAGGAAAATTAATGGGGATCCCTACCATACACTTTGCCCGCTGGGTGCTTTTTGACGACAATAAAAGGGTGTTGTTCTTTAGCAATTTTGACGGCAGCTGGCAGCAGTACTTAGGCGATTTTATAGATGAAAGCGGATGGGGTCTTACCGGGATATTTTCGAACACAACGGTGTTTCCAAAATCTAGATTCTTGGGATTTACCGGAGTTTTGGCCAAAAAGAAGTTTATTTCCACCTCGCATTTTCTGTTTCCCGGTGGTGCCTATGACGAGGAACATTTTCTAGCCTGGAGCCGTGATTCAGAATTATCAACCCAAATTTGGTATTCGGCCTATCCCGAATTATCGATAAAAAATGTAAATAATAATTCAAGGCTTCGCTACCTTTTTTCTAAAGATCTATCAGAAAGAGGGGCTAAACGATTTTTTGAACTAATTTAATAGCATATGCATACAATAGAATTGGAAGACGTTCAGGGATACCTTATAAGAGGGTATGGAAACATGCAGTTTTCCAGGTTTGTATTGTTACAGGTACAAGAGGCCGATCTCGCCAGAAAATGGCTAAAATCTATCTCAGGAAAATTAACAAATGCTACCATAGTTGCCAAGGATAAACTTCCGGACACCTGTCTCAATATTGGTTTTACCGCTGACGGTTTAAAAGCGCTCGGCTTGCATAAAAAAAACATCAATACCTTCTCCCCTCCATTTAAAGAAGGGATGATCACCGAACACCGCAGCAGATTGCTGGGCGATCTGGATAGCAGTGCTCCCGAACACTGGCAATGGGGTGCCGGGGAGGACAAGCATGTACATATGGTGTTAATGGTTTTTGGCAAGGATAAAGAGACTTGTAAATCGTATTACAAAAAACTAAAGAAGAAGTATACCCAACACGGGCTCAAAAAGTTCAGAAACCTCGATGGTTTAACCTTAAAGGACAACAAGGAACATTTTGGGTTCAGGGATGGCATTGCACAACCCATTATTAATGGCAGTGGCCGGGTTGGCCCCGATTACAACTGTGTAAATGCGGGGGAATTTGTTTTGGGCTATAAAAATAATTATGAAGTTTTTCCGGATTCTCCCAGGATCGTAAAAGAACAAGGGAATTTAAATTTGCTACCTCCAGATCCCGCAGTTCCCGGGACAAAAGATCTGGGAAGAAATGGTACCTATCTCATCATTCGGCAAATGCAGCAGGATGTAGAGGCCTTTTGGGATTTTATGAATAAAAAGACTGCTAATGACGATAAATCTATAAATGAAGAGGCAAGCACAAAACTGGCAGCCCGCATGGTTGGCAGATGGCCAAGTGGGGCTCCCCTATCTAAATTCCCGGACAAAGATCCCGGTGGGGCCAGTGATGAAAACGATTTTCTATATGCCAAAGATGACCCCGATGGTTTAAAGTGCCCTTATGGGTCTCATTTAAGGAGAATGAACCCACGCGATAATTTTGAATCGTACAGCAAGAAAACCTCCATGGTATTAAGTAATCGCCACCGACTTATTAGAAGAGCCAGACTCTATGGTGATCCTATTGTGGGATCGCCTACAAACAGAAAACCCAAGGGGGATGTTGGGATCTATTTTACCTGTTTTAGTGCCGATATAAGCAGACAATTTGAATTCCTGCAATACACCTGGTCTAATTATCCAAAAATTAAACAGTTGTACAGCGATCCTGATCCTATCATTGGGGTACGTGAAAACCCCGTAGAGGGGCAGGAACAAAATTTCACTATTCAGGCGAACCCGGTGAACCAGTCTGTTAAGAATTTAAAGCGATTTATCACTATCCGTGGAGGTGCCTATTTCTTTTTCCCCTCCATAACCACTATCAGGTATTTGTCTACGCTCAAAAAGCTCTAATCTCCGTTCTCAATATATCCCTTGGCATTTTCAAGGGATTTCTTTAAAAACTTCTTATAAAGCAAAGTAAGAAAGAGTGATAAGATGAGTCTGGCAAGAATATTCTTGTATGAGAAGGAATATTCCCAGGTAATACGTGTTTGGTCCTCTATTCTGTCTATCCAAACCTGGCCATAGGCTTTTTTGCTAAAAAACCGGAGGAAATTGCTAAATTCAGTTACACTATAGGAATAGTTGGCATAGGGGTTAAAGGTCATCAATTCTTCTACCACCGTATCTCCCCCATCAAAAAATACCTTTCTCCTGGCCCCTACAAAATTATAGGGCCCTTTTAATATCTCAGCATTCAAAGCAGCGGGAATAGGTCCAACTTTCTTCAACCAGTTAGGTAGTTCACTTTCGCTGGAAATAAAATTAAAAGCAGTGCTCTTATCGCATGCCACTAAGACACTGGCAGACCGTTTTAAAATCCCTTTTTTTGGAACAGGCTCTGCAATGGTTTCAAGATCTTGTTCACGAACCGGCGGTAAAAAATCGGGGCTGTCCTTGGGCTCAAAAACGGGAAGTCCGTTCTTTTCGTGTCTATACTTAGACATTGCCTCATAAATGCGTCTTCTTGCCCTGTTGAAACTTCCTAAAGGCCGATGTTCCGGCAGGGAATGCCAGGAATTAAATGACAGATTTTCACCAAAGGTCATTTGCTCGCTGGAATCAAATTCCTGTGGTACGATGGTTAAGGTAGCTACCTTAATAAATTGAGAGGTCCATTCAACAGTAGGATCTTCAATAGGCATAGCTTCCGCATCGGTTTGGAATTGCACAAAGAAATCAAATTCGGCCGCATTATTATACAGGGTTTGGGCCATATTGATCCGCAGATAATTCTCTTCCTTTGTGTTTTCGTTTAGGATAACATTGTCTGGTGATGGCTTTAAATAGTATTTTACTGCCTTATCTGGCGCACCAAACTGATATGGCTGCGTACTCCAGTAATTCATGTCTAAAGGATTAGCGCACTTTACCATTGATTTCATTACTCGCCCAAGAATACCCCAATGTGCAGGATTGAGAAAATAAAGCGCTAAATTGATTTTCTTTTTGGAGGTTGACGCTTTCAATGTTTTCCTGAACTCTTCAATGTTTTTTGAAAAAAAGGTTTCACTGGTCATCAACAAAAAGTCCTGTGACTTTTCAGTTCGTTGATCATTGAGTATTTTATCCCCAGGCACCCCCATTAGTTTAATAGCAATACCTCTAATGTCCTTTTTCTTGTCGGCCTGTGGTTTGGTGTTTGAATTTGAAAAACGAACCCAGGCATTGTAGGTAGTGGGTTTTTTAAATACCCCAACTTTTAATTCTTCCGGTAGGTTTTCTTCAACTTTAAAGGTAGCTTTTACACACCCGTGCATTTTGGTGTGAATTTGACGCAGCATTTTTTTGTCCGCATACATGCGATCTACCTGGGCAATCATTTCAGACATCATTTCTTCAATGATACTGTCTTCGTCCTCAGTCACATATTCGCGCCCTAATTGCTTAACTTGGTGTGGTTTTTTCATGATTGGTCGTTGGTCATTAATTTATTAGCACTAGCTGGGATAGCCAATTCTCTTCACCAGATCCTTAAAACGGGGATCGTCTCTTATCGGAATAAATTCAGGTGCATATTTTAAGGAAAGCATCCAGATATCACGATATGCTATTGCCTTTTCAAGATAGTTGAATGCCTTGTCTATTTCGCCCAGAACAATATAAATTATTGCAATGCCCAGGGGTGATATTGCCTGTGTTTCCGAAGAACTCTCTAAGGTAGAAATGATTTTTTTTGCTTCCTCATGTTTTCCATGCTGTGCCAGGACTATACCCAGCGTAATTTGACTCCAACCAATACCATTGGAAAGTTCTACAGACTTTTGGGCTTCTTCTACAGCGCGTTCACTGTCACCTTCCAAAAAGCTATTATAGGCTAATAATCTGTATGCTTCGGCATAATTGGGAACTGCATAGAGCATATTTTGTAATACTTCCCGCGCTTTTTCGGGCTTTCTCCCCCAGGTATAATAGCAACTTAAAGTGTATTGATTAAAGAAAGACAGGGGGTCATTTTCAATAACTTTTAATGTGATTTCTGCCGCTTTTTCAAAATCTCCAAAACCAAAGGCGTAATACCAGGGATCTACCACTGTCCCTGTAAAATAAAATGGGATCGCCGATAGATCGGCTTTTTCATATTGCTTCCTTGCCTTTTCAAAATTCCAATCCTGCCAAAAATACAATTGCCCTAATAGAAAATGGGCGCTCCCGAGATCATCATTAAGAGATAGTGCCTTTTGCGCATAAAACTTTGCCTTTCTGAATCCCTCCCTTGGTGGAGACAAAAGATACATTGTATAAAGAAAATGTAGGTTGCCCAGTTCTGCGTAGGCCTCGGCATAATTAGGATCTATTTCAATGGCACGTGTAAAGCAGGCAAGGGCCCTGTCAAAATATGTGATATACTTATCCACATAAAACCTACCTTTCAGGACTTGCTCATAAGCTTCCATATTAATGGGCGCTACTCTCTTGTCAACATCCGTTAAGGTTAGTTTTAACTTTTTTGAAATTTTTGAGGCAATATCATCCTGAACTTCATAAATATCATACAATTCCCGATCATACCGTTCTGCCCAAACCTGACTTTCATCACTTACTTTTAACAACAGTGCATTGATACGAACCCTATTCGGACTTTTGCGAATGCTTCCTTCGAGCAGATAATCTACCTGTAATGTATTGCCAATTTCTTTGATAGAAAGTGTACTGTTTTTGAATTGAAAGGACGAACTTCTACCTACTACTCTAAGTTCTTTTATATTAGATAGTGTTATTAAAATTTCATCGGCTATCCCATCTCCAAAATATTCTTCTTCCGGTTCATTATTTAAATTTCTGAAAGGCATTACTGCAATACTGTCTTTATGTTCCAGAGCCCTGTCTTCAAAAGTATCATAAAACCCGCTGGGCATTATCCTTTCAAAAGCCTCGGTAATAATTACTTCATAAATTGGGACAGGTTCTTTTACGTTTTTAAGATTGAAATCGCCTTTAGATTTTAATTCAATACCCCTCTTATTAGAAAGATTTCTGCGTACGGCATCGGAAATATGGGTTCCTCTGGGCGGCGCGGTAGGTTCAATTCTTGAGGCAATATTTACCCCATCCCCAAATATATCTCCATTTTCATAAATCACTTCACTTAAATGTAAACCAATTCTAATGACAAGATTAGGATCATCAATAGTCGCTAGATGTATTTCTGTGGCAGCACTAACGGCATCCGTAGCACTAGGAAACATTGAGAGTACGCCATCTCCTAATTCCTTGATCCATGTACCGCCATATTTTTCAATAATAGGCTCCTGAATTCTTCTATTTTTTCTAAGTGTTTCCAGTGCAAGATTTTCATCTTCACCCATTAAAGCAGTATAGCCTAATATATCGCTAAACATTATGCAGGCTATTAGCCTATTGCTGGTTCTGGTTTTGTTCATGTTAAATACACTAATTCTTCAAACTAATAACTGGTTATTTTTTTGCACAAAATATCAGCCTTTATAGCATTAAAATTACAACTTTATAAAAGAACTGTTGTTTATCATATGTTCACTAATAGTATTCTCATTTTTATATAAGTATATTCCTACAATTACTTTAGGTAGAATTCAACAAAAAATGAGTCTGTCTTGTGAAAATCAATCAAAATCTTTTCGGTATACATAGTAGTAGCTCCGCAACAAAACCGGCTAGATTTCTCAGAATAAAAATAAGGAAGTAAAAAATAAGAATGCGACTAGAAAAAAAGCATCGTACGAATTTAGGCGGCCTCTGATTGCAAAACATGAGGTTTCACTCCTAAGGCCTTTAGCATCTTTACGTGTTCCACAATGGCATGCCCCATGCTTTTCTTTACATGGTACGGAATACCGTATTCCTTGGCCGTTTCTGATACAATATTGGCCATTTCCTGATAGTGAATATGACATACATCTGGTAAAACATGGTGTTCTACCTGAAAATTTAAACCTCCTATGAGCCAAAACAACAGTTTATTCTTAGGAGCAAAATTGGTGGTAGTTACCAATTGATGGGTATACCAGTCTTCTTTCATCTCCCCTTCCGCATCGGGAAGTGGAAATTCTGTATCGGGCATAATATGGGCAATTTGAAATACCGTGCTAACCAATAATCCGGTCACAAAATGCATACATAAAAAGGCCAGGAAAATGACCCACCAAGCTTGAGGTACCATAATCATAGGAAGTACCAGGGCATAGGTGTAGTACAATAATTTCCAGGCGGCTATGCTGACAAGCCCTTTGGTATATTCGTGTTTTTTGGAAAAGAACCCCATGTCCTTATACCTTTTTAATCGGACAAAGTCCTTGGTAGTGATCCATGAAATGGTAGAAATGGCATAGAAGAACCAGATATAAATATGTTGAAACTGATGTGCCCAATAGTGTTTGGCGTGTGGGGAGAATCTAAGAAAGAAGGGGGCATTTAGGTCATCATCCGCATGATCTATATTGGTATACGTATGATGCAGTACATTGTGTTGCACCTTCCAGACCTGAGCATTGCCGCCAATCATATTAAAGGTGTACCCAAGGAAACGATTGATGGTCTTGTTTTTTGAATACGACCCATGAATGGCATCGTGCATAACTCCCATTCCTATCCCGGACATCCCAAAGCCACAAATAATATACAGGGCAAAAAGCAGCCAGACGCTGGTTACCAATCCACTACCGAGTAATATTAAAGGGACAAAAAACAGGGACATCATAATGACGGTTTTAGTAACCATCCTCCTATTTGCATTCCTGCTTATGTTATTTGATTTAAAATAAGCATTGACCCTGTTTCTCAGGGTTTTGGAAAAGTCAGTTTTATTTGCTCTGGAAAATGTGGGATTGTCATTGGAATTAGCCATTGATCTACTATAAATTTAAAAATACTCCATTTATAAGCACCTATACCTACCGGAGTATCTACAAGGGTGGTACTGGGAATTCTGTATTCCGCTTGTGGCTAATGAAGAAAATCCTTTGAGAAAAATGAATAAGATCCATTTTGAAGGCCTCCGCTCTAACTACAGCAATTTGTATGCACTGCCAATCGAAAGTAATGTAGAGAGCTAAAAGTCCAATAATATTTTTCGTAAAAAATAAAGCTATCTATAGCACTTAAGGTGTAAAGGTACGTTTAAAACGTAAAACTTGGAAAAAGATTTTGTAATGATGGCACCAATCTATCTAAATGCGTATTTATTTTGTGGCAGTTGCACCCTCATACCAAACCCTGTAAATGGCATCTCCGTAATCATCAGAAATAAGCATAGAACCATCTTTTAGCACCAACATATCCACTGGTCTGCCAAAAGCTTTCTGGGTGGCATCGTTAAGCCAACCATCTATAAAGGTCTCATAACTAACCGCCTTGTTTCCTTCTAGTTTTACCAGACTTATTCTATACCCCACTTTAGAAGAACGGTTCCAGGATCCATGTTCTGCAATAAAAGCATACTGCTTATAGGCTTCCGGAAAATTGCTGCCTCTGTAAAATGTAACTCCCAAAGGAGCCACGTGAGCGCCTAAGGCCTGTACAGGTGGCACAAAATCTGAACAAGGTCGTTGGTCTCCAAATTCCGGATCTGCAATAGTACCTCCATGGCAGAAGGGATATCCAAAATGCTGTCCGGCCTCCGCTACTCTATTTAATTCGCATGGTGGAACATCATCTCCCATCATATCCCTGCCGTTATCCGTAAACCAAAGCTCTCCGGTTTCCGGATGCCAGGTAAAGCCCACCGTATTCCGTACTCCACGGGCATAGATCTCCCTGTTAGAACCATCCGGGTCCATTCTGGTGATGGTGCCATAGCGTTCGTCAACCCCGGTGCTGTCACAAATATTACAAGGGGCTCCTACAGGTACATATAACTTCCCATCCGGGCCAAAGGCAATATACTTCCACCCATGGTGAAACTCGGTGGGGTAATCATCATATACAATTTGTGGTTCTGGTAACGATTCTAGATTCGCCTCAATATTGGGGTAACGCAGTAATCTCCCTACTTCAGCCACATATAAAGCCCCATCTCTAAAGGCAATTCCATTGGGTACCTCCAATGTAGAATCGAGAATTTTGATCATATCTGCCCTATAATCCCCATCGGTATCTTTAAGGGCATAGACCGTTTTATCGTTTCTTGTCCCTACAAACAAGGTAGCGTCATCTCCCATGGCCATAGAGCGGGCTCCATCTACTCCTTCGGCATACACATCAATCTTAAAGCCTTCAGGAAGATTTAGATTTTGTAATGGCAAGGGCCCGTTATAGGGGGCTAAAACTATTTTTTCTTTTTCTGCTTCCTTCTCCTTACAGGAAAAAAGAGTGATGGTTAAGATACATACCAGGATACTGCTAAAAAGGCCAATTTTTTTTTTCATATCGAATTTTATAACTTCTAATTTACATCAATTTTAGCAAAGGCAACTTTTGCTACCTGAATATCCTTACATCCTTAAAACACCTATACCCTATAGTTTAGAGCATTCCAACTTTTAGGGTAGAAGACTATCCGCCTACCCAATCCTTTGTATATGCTTACATAAGGATTAATCGTGTTGTTTTTTCCAGGTATAGGATCTGTTTTGAAGCCACTCCCCTTCTTTAATGTCATAGGATACCGAGATTTCCACACCTTCTTGTATTTCTGTGGTATGTCCGGATTCATAAGAGGTGCCGTTGGGCATAACAAAGTGTTGTTGCAGCCTTGTATGCGTTTTGTCTGTCCTTTCCAGAAAACCTTCCCCTATTACTCCCCAGGGAGAGATCTGAATTACCCTTGCTTTTTGTGCTTCCGTATCCCAAAACTGAAAGAACTGCCAGTATTCATTGGTCACCTTCGTCTCTTTGAGGCCATATAGGCTGCCCAACAGACTTTTCTTCCCTACGCCCCATTCCCAGCTAATACCATAGGCATCGTCTGTTTCCTGCTCACTCATATAGACCGAATTATCTGCCACCCAGCTGCCAACGGTCCTTTCCATTTCCTGCTGATACCATTCCGGAGCCTGCCCCCAAACCATGCCACCGCAGAGTACCAACAATAACCAATACTTCTTCATATTCTTATTTTTTAAGTGAACTAAATGGCAAACGCACTATGCCCAAAATACATTTGTAGATGTACGCTGTTACTTATCTTCAATTGGATGTCCCTCTCCACTATATCTAATGGAAAATCTATGAGTACTACTCACATTAATATCGGTTGTGAGCGATGGAAATACCATTATATTGAATTGAAATGTCTCCGTTTTTTGTCTGAGGGTCATTTCTATCTCGTACCGTTCCTTTTTAGCATTCCAAGTGGCATCGTATTTCTGGGGAATGCCATTAAATTCAATTCCCTGACCTGAGCTATTGTATCCCCCTCCCATTTGGCGTTCGCCAAAATAAGGCAGCGATACAGAGACGCTGTCTCCAATGACTTTCAGGTAATTAGAGTTTCCTATGAGATCAATACGGCCTGCATTACTACCCGGCATCAACAAGCCGGAATTGGCAATACTGCTAAGACCTTGTGTCATTAGCGGGAAGGCCCAGTCTGAATTAATTTCATACGATCTATTTTCTACCAAATCATGTAAATGATCAATTTTGGCAGAGTCGTTTTTAATAGCAGAAGAACGACACCCCGCAATGGAGGAAGATAAAATCAGGAATACAATAAGTACGTTGATTTTCATGCTTAAGTACCTATTATTTTGTTCGTTAATAAATAGGAGGCTTCCCTTTTGCCGCTATTATATTTTATAAATTTTTAGACGATTTTGGCAATTTTAAGGATACTAAAATCCCTACTAATACTCCGATAGCAAAACTCCCCAGAATGACAAGTACCCGGGACATAGAAAGTTCCCAGAAAAAAAATTCTACCTGTGTGACTGCTGAATTTTGCAAAGAAAAAATGACCACAAGAATTGCAAACACGATGGCCATAATAGTTTTAAACTTCATACTCTTAGAAAGATTAAATTATCTCTTTATGATCTTTGATTTATCTGTAAATCCTTTGATCTCCAATTTTGGATTTCCATATACATACACATTGCTGCTGCCTTTGG
>CBDUON010000056.1:0-13102 GCA_965368835.1 uncultured Eudoraea sp.
CAATAGCATTTCGCTGCTGTTTCTCATTATTCCACATAGAATCTATGGTTCTTAAGGTGGCTAACAGCGTAGAAGGGGTAACGATCACAATGTTCTTTTCAAAAGCATTGTTATACAAACTTGTATCCTTGTTAATTGCGGCAGAAAAAGCAGTTTCTATAGGTACAAACATCAAAACAAAGTCCGGACTCTCCATCTCATACAGATCTTCGTATTTTTTTGCCGAAAGCTGATCCACATGCTTTTTTAAGGAATTGATATGGTCCTTGAGATACTTTTCCTGCAGCTCTTCATCGGCATTTACAAAACGTTCATAATCTGTGAGGGATACCTTGGAATCTATGACCATTTTCTTTCCATCTGGTAAATTGATCACCACATCTGGTAATACCCTGCTGCCATCCTTTGTGGTAAAACTTTGCTGCACTGTGTATTCCCTGTCTTTTTCGAGTCCAGATTTTTCAAGCACTCTCTCCAGGACCAGTTCCCCCCAGTTTCCTTGCATCTTGCTATCACCTTTTAAGGCCTTGGTAAGATTCTCAGCTTCTTTACTGATCTTAATATTTTGATTTTGAAGATTGAGAAGTTGTTCTCTCAAAGCAGAATTGATACTTATATTTTCCTTCTGACTATCCTCAACTTTCTTCTCAAAGAGCTGAATTTTTTCTTGCAGGGGATTTAGGATGTTTTTTATATTCTTTTGATTTTGTTCTGTGAATTTCAGACTCTTTTCATCCAGGATCTTATTGGCAAGATTTTCAAATTCCTTGGTGAATTTCTCCTGTAATTTAGAAACTTCTTCTTTTTGCTCCGTGTTTTTTAATTGCAGATTTTCCATGTCGGCTTCAAACCGCGTGATCTGCTGTGCCAGGGTTGAATTAACTTCTCGAAGTTCTCTTGTACTTTCCATTTCAACCTGAAGGCGCTCATCCAGAGCCTCTAAATTTAAACGCAGTTGTTTCTCCCGTTCCTCCAGGGTACTTTGACTCGATCTTCTTTTGAGACGTTCTATATAATTACCTAGAAAAAAGCCAAGGAGTGCAGCAATAATCGCAATAATTGCCGTTAAGACAACGGTATTCATCTTTTATTTTATTTCTAGTAAAGATAGGAGTTTAGGGTTAAATAGAAGGGTATTAGCTGTTCAGTTTTTGATCTTAAAGGATCCGGTTTTTGTGTCAAAGCCAATAAGGTCTGAGGGGAACAAACCTTGAAAACTTTTATTTTCGATTAGTTCAGATGGGGTGCCAAAGTGGCTCTCGGGATGATCGAGGATCAGCATCTTATCACACAATTGAATAGCCAGGTCTATTTCATGCGTTGTATAGACCACTGTTTTTTGTAATTCATGAGCAATGTGCTTCATGGTCTTTAAGACTTGTACCTTATGATATAGATCCAGGTGGGTAGTAGGCTCATCGAATAAAATAATAGGAGTATCCTGTGCCAGTGCTCTGGCGATCAGCACTTTTTGTAGTTGCCCATCACTTAATTCAAAACACTTTCTGTCCTGAAATGATTGCAGGCCAATTTTTTCTATGGCATCTTCTATGACCCGGTTATCTTCTTCCCTTAAAATTCCCAGCCAGTTGGTATAAGGTTGTCTTCCCAAACTAATCAGCTCTTTTACTGTTAGATTCTTACTGGCTAAGGGATCCGTAAGCACAATACTCATTTCGGTGGCCAGTGTCTGCCCCGATAAGGATTCTAACGGTTCGCCATTGATAAGTATAGAACCGGCCAATTTGTTCTGAACACCTCCCAATGTTCTGAGTAAGGTAGATTTTCCAATCCCGTTAACACCAATAATGGCGGTAAATTCTCCTTTTTTTAGTGATAAATTAAGATCACTGACCACCACATGTTTCTCCCTGCGATTACCTGGGTAACCTATACTTAAATGTTGGATTTCAAGGGTAGACTTCATTTTTATTTCAATTGTGTATGTGTCTTAAAATTATTAAAAGATCATTTTTCGTTTTCTTACCAACAACCAGATCACAATAGGAGCTCCCACAATAGATGTAATGGCGTTGATAGGCAAGACATAAGAAGAGCTCGGTAATTGAGCAATGGTATCGCATATGAGTAATAGAATTGCGCCATAGACAATAACTCCAGGCACTAATATTTTATGATCGGTAGTATTAAAGAGCTGCCGGGTTAAATGTGGTACGGCTAAACCAATAAAAGCTATGGGTCCGGCAAAAGCCGTCACAGAACCGGCTAAAAGTCCGGTTGCAATAATGATCAAAAATCTGGATTGTTTAATCTTAACTCCCAGACTCTTCGCATAGTTTTCACCTAACAGCAGCGCGTTTAAGGATTTTATGGAAAGAATACTTAGCAGCAGCCCTAAAAGGCAAATCACGGTTAATAAGATCACCTGAGAGCTACTTAAATTCCCTACGGTACCAAAGGACCAATAGATATATTGTTGCAGCTCTTCTGCCTGGGCAAAATAGGAAAGGACGGTAACTATTGCTGCCGTGATGCTCCCAAACATCAACCCAATGATCAAAAGTGCCATGGTATCTTTTACTTTACGGGCCATTGCAATAACAGCAAGTAGTACCAGTACACTGCCTATGCTAGATGCAATAGCAAGTGATATATCATTTACTAAAAAAACTCCCAGGGAGAAGACTCCACTGCCCATTATTAGAAAGGCAGCTCCCAAACTAGCCCCGGAACTTATTCCCAAAACAAAGGGTCCGGCCAGGGGATTTCGAAACAAAGTTTGCATCAACAGCCCACTTAATGAAAGTCCACTTCCCACGAGTATTGCGGTAAAGGCCTTAGGCAGTCTGTATTCCCAAATGATGTAAGACCAGGACTCATTAGAGGTTGCACCGGTGAACAGTTCTTTTATAGTTGCAGAAAAGGGGATCTCAACAGAACCAAAGCTAATATTGATCCCAAAGCTCACTAAAAGCAGGATAAATAACAATAGAAATCTATATGGGTATGTACCTTTCAATTATTGTAATGGCTTAAAGAAAAATAAATTGTGTTCTGGTAATACTTCCGGATGAAAGATATGGATTAGGTCTTTCAGTATCAAATCTGGTCTGTTTGGACCCAGTTCAAAGAAAATAAATCCACCTGTTTCTCCCTTGCTCCTGGCATAGGTATAAATCTTTTTATTCTTAAGCGCTTTGAATTGAAGATAATGGGTATTGGCCTCTTGCAGTTCGGCATAGGATGTAAATTGGGAGGGAGATATCCAATAATCAGCATTCATAGCCTGGGCCAATACACTTTCGAGGCTTAAGGAAAGGCTACCAGTTTCCTCTGTTTCCTTCCATAGATATCTGGCATTTGCATCTTCAATGAACTGTGCTGCCCAACTATTTCCTCCCGGGGCATACCAAACGTCCTTATAAAGTGCTCCACTCATCACTGTGGGGATAGTGTTTGCATTTTTTGCCAGTTCTTTTGCTTGTTCGTAGGACTCAGCGATGGAATCGAAAAGAATCTCTGCATTTTCTTCCATCTGAAAGAAAGGTGCAAAGAATTTGATCCATTCTGCTTTACCAAGCGGTGTTTGCTCTGTCCAGTCGCCATTATAAACTACAGGAATCCCGGCTCTCTTAAGCGTTTCATAGGCCTTATTCTCAGAGGAGATACTAAATCCAACCACCACTTCCGGTTTTAAACGAAGGGTCATTTCGGTATTCATCATTTCATTATTGCCGAGGTTGATGACTTCACCGGCAGCTACTCGTGCTCTCGTATATTCGGATGAAATGTAATCTATTCCGGGAAATCCGGATAAGTGATCGCCAACCCCAAGTGCTTCCAATGCCGGAATATGAGTTGTGGAAGTAACCACCAGGTTTTCTATTGGTACCGGGATCACTGCATCGTAGAGTGAAGAGTTAATTTGGATCTCAGCTAGCTTTTCCTTTGGCACTAAGGCATAGGTGAAACTTGTATCGGCCCCCGGCCAGGGAGAATTCACTGTAATAACGGTGACCCCATCACCCGTTTTATGCACTTTAAATCCTTTGGCATGGGCTATGGTAGATTCACTATTATTGAGTAGTTCAGTTGAGGAAGTATCATCTTTACTTTCGGAATTCTTGCAAGCAAAAAGGCCTATCATTAGTAGAAAAAAGAAGTAAAATCTCATGGACATCAGATCAGAAAAATCAAAAGTAAGCTTAATTATACGGAGTCAAAAAGAATAGGGAATTTGTTTATCTTCGCCCCGAAGTTTGGTTGCCACCTACGCTATGAGGTGGCATTAAAAGGGAATCTGGTATAAGTCCAGAACTGTTCCCGCAACTGTAAGCTCAGTAGATCCTCTAAACAGGAACTATGTTTGCCATCTCTTCAAGACCACTGTCTTTTAATATTTAAGATGGGAAGGTTGATGTCAAAACGCAAGTCAGGAGACCTGCCAGTTTCAAAAAAACGTTGTATAACTTTCGGGAGAAAAGTTTACGTATGTATACCTCATACGCTCCTCCGATTTTAGGAAGATAAACTAGTGAATAAAAAATTATGGAAGGCCGGTGTTCTGATGACCATTGGTACATCAATGTGGGCACAAAATGGAATCAAAGATTCGATTAAAGTCCAGGAATTAGAGGAAGTGGTAGTAAGTGACACCAGGTTTCCTATTAAAAGAGAAAATTCAGGAAAGACAGTTATAAAAATTGGTCCTGAAGAACTTTCCAGAAATCAGGGTAAATCCCTGTCAGAAATCATCAATACAAAAAGCGGGATAGAGATCTCCGGAAGTCGGGGGCGCCCGGGAGAAATATTGGGAACTTTTATACGAGGAGGACGCGGGAAACAAGTTATTGTGGTGATAGACGGGATACGCGTTTCAGATCCATCTTCATTTTCACAGGAATATGACCTGCGGTTATTGCCAACTTCCAGCATTGAGTCTGTTGAGATCATTAAAGGTGCCTCCAGCACATTGTATGGTGCTAATGCTGCTACCGCAGTCATTAATATTATCACCAAGGATGCTTCCGGGAAGAAAATTGCCGGAACCTTCCAGTCATCTATGGGGAGTAACCAAACCACCAAAGACCAACGATACCGACTTAATTCTTTTTCAAATAGTGCAAGAATAGACGGGACAATAGATAAATGGGATTATACCCTGGGGTTTAGCCATAGGTTCGCAGATGGATTATCTTCCATCAATACTGCCACGGATGAGGCAGATCCTTTTTCCACGGTACAAACAGATCTAAAGATTGGGTATAGTTTTAGTCCGAATTTTAAGACCAGTTTCTATGGAAGTCAGTCTAAACTAAGAGCAGCCTATGATGAATCTTTCGGTATGGCAGATGCTCCTTATTCTTTTGAAAGTCTTCAGGAAAGGATAGGGGTAACTTCTCAATTTATATATGGCTCAGGATCTACCACCTTAAATGCAGCTTATGCTTCTTACGACTCAGAGAATTTTAGCGCTTTTCCTGGAACATTTCGGGGACAAAATGTGATAGGAGATCTATTCAATAAAAATACGTTTGGTAAGTTCCTCACCATCGTAGGGGTCAATTACAATCTTGAGAAAACAGAATTTGATAATACCCGTCAATTTACATTTATAGATCCTTATGCATCAATTGTTTATCTCGGATCTCAAGGATTTAATTTAAATATAGGGGGCCGACTGAACAATCATTCGGAATATGGCAGTCAGTTTGTGTATACGTTGAATCCAAGCTTTACCGTGAAAAATGAGAATGGCTATGTGAAATTTCTTGGAAGTTATGCAACTGCCTACATTACTCCCTCTCTAACCCAATTATTTGGTCAGTTTGGTGCTAATCCTGATCTAAAGCCAGAATCTAACCGAACTATTGAGTTGGGA
Source organism: uncultured Eudoraea sp. (assembly GCA_965368835.1). Classification (GTDB taxonomy): domain Bacteria; phylum Bacteroidota; class Bacteroidia; order Flavobacteriales; family Flavobacteriaceae; genus Muriicola. The sequence goes on from CBDUON010000056.1 coordinate 5,843, forward strand.
GTAGAATACTCAATCACCAAAAAGCTGAGGGCGAGTGCGCTTTATTTTGACAGAAAAGAAGAAGACTTTGTGTTTTTTGACAATGCCAGTTTTCAATATGGCAATGCAGCAAATACCATTAATTCCAAAGGCCTGGAAATGGAAATAAATTGGTATCCTATGAGCACCTTGACATTAGAGGCTAATTATACTTTTACAGAGAGAACAGGGGACAATGCTATCCGCATTCCTAAGCATAAGGTAAATGCGAGTGTTGGCTATCAGCTTTGTGAATCATGGTATGCAACGGTGAGCTATGCTTATACAGGTACGAGAGCAGATACAGATTTCGGGACATTTACGGATATAACATTAGATCCATTCGGACTTCTTGGTTTTTATACCTCCTATACGGTGATACCAAATAGATTTACCGTCTTTCTCAATGGAGATAACCTGTTAAATGAATCTTATACCGAAGTATTTGGTTTTAATACGCGGGGCAGAAACATAGGTGTAGGTTTTACGCTAAATCTTTAAAATCGCAAACTACTTTTCGTTTTTACGGCTTGGCTTTAAATTATCCATGATCAAAAGATCTCTATTAGAAGAAAATAAATCTGAGTCAGCAATTGGTTTGGCAGGCATTTGAACAGTAAAATCGCGTTTTCCTGAAACTCCCGTAATATCTTCAATTGCCCTGGCCAATAATGGCTCATTCAGATCTCCAAGGATGCCAAGATTTAGAACATCTTCTGCCAATTCAATTTCGGGTGTAAATCCGGATGTATAGTCTGAGAATCCAACGGCATTTTCCACTCGGCCAATGATAGCCTGGATGGCCCAGGAATTTTTAGGATTAATAAATGATTCGCGGGCTGCTGTATATACAAAGGGAAGACCATCTCTGTTTGGGTCATCTACCAGGGTTACTGAGAATTCATTCTTCCCGGTAGTGGTAGTTCCTACCTGAATGACATCCAGGTAAGGATCGAGTCCATTGATTATCAATTCACTGGCTGAAGCAGACCTGTTTGTTGTTAGCACATACACTCTGTTTAAATTCAGCGTATTTAGAGTGGTTCCATTAGATGTTTTGTCTCTAAAATTATCTTCGGCAGTGGAATTATAAACTTCCTGCAATTTAGGATTGTAGATCCTGCGTAGAAACAGATCATTCGTATTGGTGCCATAGATCATACTGGATAATAAAATGGCACTACTCACAAACCCACCTCTGTTATATCTAAGATCGAGAACCAGATCAGTAATTCCCTGAGCTTTTAGCTCACCAAAAGCCTGGTTTAGTTGTTCATCATATTCCGATAAAAAACGATTGTAATAGATATACCCAATTTTTTGCCCATTGACCTCTATTGTATTTGTAATATGAATGGGATTTTCCTGGAAGTTATCCTGGGCGGTAAGCATTACATTCTTTCCATTGGTCACAAAGTTGCCATTGTCATAATTGGCCATATTAAGGGTATAGGTATCATTTTCACCATATAATAGATCTATGTAATTACTTTCTGTCAGTTCAATACCATCTACACCACTAAAATATTCACCTCTGGTAATATCTTCCCCAGCTGCATCTGAGTTTGGGGTAATATACCTAACATAGCCTGCTAGCTGGTTTGTTCCATAGGCAATAAGGCCAAAACTCATGCCGTTACTTTTTGTTACACCGGTCAATGAATTTGTAAATTCTTCGTAATCATCACTGTAAAAGGTAAAACGATCTTCGCTAAACAAGAGTTGATTTTCCAGTAAGTCGGTCGGATTTGCCTCAGATTGAAGGAATTCTGTATACTCTGCATCGCTGCTAAACCTGTTGTCTGCCAAATTAGGAACTTCGGCCTGCCAGAAATACCACAAATTGAGCGACTTCCACATAAAATCCTGAACATCAAGATTTGCAGAAGGATCCGGTTTTGGGCCGCCCGGATTTAAACTATCGTCATCTACGCTGCAGGAAAGGCCAACAAAGGCAGTTGCCAGCATGATTAGTAAGCGCTTTTTCATATTTAATTTTTTTTACTTGACTTCAAAAATTATTCCAAAGGTATACTTAACCGAAGGTCTTTTTATACCTTGGGTGATATTAGACAATATCATGTGTAGGGAGGTTATTAGTAGCTAAAGTAAGCAGATATTAAAGAAGAAAAAAAAATTTGTAACAATTTTCGTTATAGGTCGTCTTGCTTATGTAACACACCTGGTAAATGGTCTATACAACCGCCGATCAACCAAGAATGAAACAAACAGAGTTTATACAGCTTGTAATGCCTTTCAAGGACAAATTGTACCGGCTGGCAAAAAGATTGTTGGTGTCTGCTGAAGAAGCGGAAGATGCCACTCAGGAGGTGTTGATGAAATTATGGGCTAAAAAGCAGGGAATAGGCAAGTACAGAAATGTGGAGGCCTTTGCGATGACGATGACTAAGAATTTTTGCCTGGACAGACTAAAATCCAAGCAATCTGGAAACTTAAAATTGGTGCATAGTAATTATGCAGATGAAAGCAAGTCGTTACAAAGACAGCTTGAAGTAAATGACAGTGTGCATTGGGTTGAGAAGATCATGGATACATTGCCTGAACAGCAAAAAATGGTCTTACAATTGAGAGATATTGAAGAATACAGTTTTGAAGAAATAGCAGAAATGTTAGATATGCAGCCTGCAACCGTTAGAGTAACTTTATCCAGGGCTCGTAAAATGGTTAGGGAAAAATTAGTAGAAAAACACAACTATGGAATTAGATAGGATAGAAAGATTATTGGAGAAATACTTTGAGGCCGAGACCACGAAAGCCGAAGAGCAGGTCTTGCGGGATTATTTTACCGGAGACAGTGTTGCAGAACATTTGGAACAATACCGTGCCATGTTCTCATTTTTCTCTAGTGCAAAACAAGAGAGGTTTACAAAGCAGGTGCCATTAAAAACTAATAAAACGTATTATAAGTGGATATCCGTTGCTGCTGTTGCCGTCTTAGGTTTTGGAATATATTTTGGTAATCAGTACCAGGAAAGACGGGAAGCAGAATACGCTTACCTACAAACAAAGAAGGCCCTTGGTCTTCTTGCCCAAAATTTGGATCGTGGGACCAAAAAAGTGGCTTATTTACATGAATTTGAAGAAACAAAACAAAAAATTTACAAAAACAATTAAAAACAACAGTATGAAAAAGTATTTAGTATTAATAGCAATAGCATTGCTTCCATTTGCGGGCTTCTCACAATCTATCTTTGATAAGTTTGAAGATATGGACGAGGTAAGTTCAGTGATCGTGAATAAAAATATGTTCGATCTTCTCGTAAAAATGGACGTAAATGTAGATGAACCTGAGGCCAGGGAAGCAATGGAAATTGCTAAGAGCCTAACGGGATTAAAGGTTTTCGTAACTGAAAACAAGGGTATTTCCGCCGATATGAAATCAACGGTAGATCGTTATTTAAAAAACGCATCTTTGGAAGAACTAATGCGCGTAAAGGACAAAGACGCCAATGTAAAGTTCTATATCCGTAAAGGAAAAGATGAGGACCATGTAAGCGAACTTCTGATGTTTGTCACCGGGATCAAAAACACCGATATTGAGATCAATGATCGTAATATTGAAACGGTTCTGTTAACGCTAACAGGGGATATAGACCTTACAAAGATTGGGGCCCTGACAAAGAAGATGAATCTACCCAAGGAGTTAAATCAAATTGAGAAAAAGAAATCTTAACAATGGGTTGGAAGACTGTGGGAACTTAAGCTAAGCAAGAACCCTCAGTCTTCTTACCAATTAATGAACCTTAACAATCATGAAAACGATCACTAGAATACTATCACTTATAACTGTTTTACTTTTTATAGGCTGTTCCTCTACTCAAAGTTTACAAGAGTATTATGTAGACAGTGCAGAAAATCCAAACTTTATTTCTTTAGATCTGCCGGCAAGCATTCTTAATCTAAATGAGGTAGACTTAACGGAAGCTCAAAGAACAGCTGTACAATCCCTGAGAAAGCTCAATGTATTGGCATTCAGAAAAACAGCTACGAACAACACAGAATATGAAGTAGAAAAGGGAAAAGTAACTGCAATTTTAAAAAATAAAGACTTTAAAGAATTGATGAAACTTAATTCTCAATACGGTAAAGGCTATGTAAAGTACCTGGGAGAAGATGATGCTATTGATGAGGTAATAATCTATGGCAATATGGATGATAAGGGATTTGCCCTGATAAGAGTACTTGGCAAGGATATGAATCCTGCTTATTTAGTACAATTAATGCAGGCCCTTCAAAAATCTGATTACAAGGGAGAAGGACTAGGCGAGATTGGTCAGTTCTTAAAAGGGAAATAAGATTGTAGAATAATTTACAAAAGCCTGTCTGGTTTACCGGGCAGGCTTTTTTATTTGTATATGATTTAAATTCCTGTGTAATTGCTGGGAGTAATTGCGCTGAGTTCAACTTTTAATTCATCTGAGATATTCAGTGTCTCAATAAACTGTCCAATAGAATCCTTGGTAATGGCCGTATTGGTCCTTGTAAGCTCTTTTAACGCCTCATAAGGGTTAGGATATCCTTCACGTCTTAAGATGGTTTGTATAGCCTCTGCTACCACTGCCCAGTTGTTTTCAAGGTCCTTTGCTATTTTATCTGCATTCAATAAGAGTTTTCCAAGTCCTTTTATGGTAGCCTGCATGGCAATAAGCGTATGAGCAAAAGGAACGCCAATGTTTCTAAGTACAGTACTGTCCGTAAGATCGCGTTGTAGCCTTGAGATAGGTAATTTAGCTGCCAGGTGCTCAAACAGTGCGTTGGCAATCCCCAGATTTCCCTCAGAATTTTCAAAATCGATTGGATTCACTTTATGTGGCATAGCCGAAGATCCTACTTCACCTTCTTTGATCCTTTGCTTAAAATAATCCATAGAAATATAGGTCCACAGATCTCGGTCTAGGTCAATAAGAATGGTATTGATCCTTTTAAGGCCATCGAACAGGGCTGCCATATGATCGTAGTGTTCCACCTGAGTTGTTGGAAAAGAATGATAAAGTCCTAATTGGTCTTTTACAAAATCTTGTCCAAATTTTCGCCAGTCTATAGTGGGATAGGCCACGTGGTGTGCATTGTAATTTCCGGTGGCACCACCAAACTTACAGGCCGAGGGTATATCGTTCAATAAATTAAATTGTTCTTGTAGCCGGGTTACAAATACATTTAATTCCTTTCCGAGCCTGGTAGGGGAGGCCGGTTGCCCATGTGTCCTGGCAAGCATTGGTACTTTTTCCCAATCTTTTGCCAGTGTTTTCAATTTTTGGAGCAAATCGGAATATTGTGGTACATATACCTCATTCATTGCCTCCTTAAGAGACAATGGAATGGCCGTATTGTTTATATCCTGAGAGGTTAGACCGAAATGTATAAACTCTTTATAATTCGATAGATCAAGGGCATCAAACTTTGCTTTTATAAAGTACTCTACTGCTTTTACATCGTGGTTGGTAGTTTTTTCTATCTCCTTGATCGCCAAGGCATCCTCTGTTGTGAACTCCAGATAGATCTTTCGTAAAGCCTCGAGTTTTTCAGATGGAATCGACTTTAATTGTGGAAGCGGTAAGGTAGCCAGTGCTATAAAATATTCAATTTCTACACGTACCCTGTATTTCATCAGAGCTTCCTCGGAAAAGTAAGAAATTAAGGGAGTAACTTTACTCTTGTATCGCCCATCTATTGGGGATATAGCTTGTATTTCGTTAGAGATCATAGGATGTGATATCATGTAAATCAGAAAGCGCAAAGATAGCCATTAGTTTTGAGTTAGAAAGCGGGTAGTAGATGGTTGGCGGCTATATTGTTACACTTCATTTTAGCTATTCTCAAAAATGGATCTTTTATCAAAGAGTAGTATTAAGCAAGGTATTCACAAGTTCTGGTACGCCCTCTGATGCTTTTTTGGCAATGATCTGTAGGTTGAATTCGGCTGAGGTATCTATGGCGGGTTTAGGATCAATAAAATAAACAGGAATTTTGGGTCTGGCATAATACATTAGACTGGCTGCAGGGTATACTTGCAATGAAGTGCCAATTATGATCAGAATATCTGCAAGTGAAGTGATGGAAGCGGCCTGTTGTAAAAGGGGTACCTCCTCTCCAAACCATACAATATGAGGCCTCAACTGATATCCATGTTCGCATACATGTCCAATATTCAGATCTTTTTTCCATTCATAAACCGTATAGGGTGGGGTGGTACTTCTTACTTTAAACAGTTCACCATGAAGATGTAAGACGTCTGTACTGCCGGCTCTTTCGTGCAGGTCATCCACGTTTTGGGTAACAACGGTTACCTTGTAACTGTCCTCCAGTGCTGCCAGCGCCTTATGGCCTTCATTTGGTTCTGCATGTAGTAATTGCTTACGCCGTTCATTGTAAAAGTCGAGTACCAATTCCGGGTTCGCTCTAAATCCCTGAGGTGAGGCAACTTCCATGACATCATGTCCTTCCCAGAGTCCATCCGCATCTCTGAATGTTTTTAACCCACTATCTGCACTCATGCCTGCACCGGAAAGGACTACGATCTTTTTACTCATGTTACTACTTTCCCTAAAATTACGTTTTTATTATATTCGAACTATGGAAGATCCTGCCTTGGTTGCCTATTTGGAAACATTTGTTTCCAGGGACCGACTTAAGCGTTTTGAAGAGGTCCTGGCCTTACGCACCAAATATTTGACAGTGGTTATGGAGGATGTATATCATTTGCACAATGCCAGTGCTGTGATTCGCAGCGCAGATATTTTTGGAATTCAGGAGGTTCATGTCATTGAGCGCAGATTTGGCAAAAGATTAGATAAAAAAATAGCATTGGGAGCGCAGAAATGGACAGATATCCACAGGTATAAATCAACAGAAGAGTGTTTGCGTACCCTAAAGAAACGAGATTATACCTTAGTAGCCACTACGCCAGGGAAAGATGCCTTGCCTATAGATAAATTGACCATTTCAGGGAAGACAGCTTTTCTGTTTGGAGCTGAAAAAGAAGGGCTTAGTGATGCTGCTTTGGACCAGGCAGATCAGTTGGTCCATATCCCTATGGTTGGTTTCACAAAAAGTCTTAATGTTTCTGTTGCTGCCGCCATCATTTTGCAGCAAATGACTATTAAGCTTCGTACATCAGATCTGAACTGGCAATTGACAGATGGAGAAAAAGAGGCAAAAAGACTAGGTTGGATAAAAAAATCTATTAAAGATATTGATCAAATTATAGAACGCTTCAATACC
>CBDUON010000057.1:0-12994 GCA_965368835.1 uncultured Eudoraea sp.
ATTTTACGCTGGTAGATTACAATCCACATCCACATATTAAAGGAATGGTTGCTATATAAAAACAAAAAATCCGGAACCTTTTACAAAGTTCCGGATCTAAATTTTTTCTACCTGGACCTATAATTCCAATACAGCATTTTCTGTTCCGGCAAATTCGTTCCACTGGTAACGATCTGCTTCTGTTTCGTTTACATAGTTACCATCTACCAAGTAACGGAATTCGTAAGTATTTTCCTTTGGAAGATCGAAGGTTCCTTTGAAGTTACCGTTCTTTAATTTCTTCAACATGCTTCCTTTTGGATTCCAGTTGTTAAAGTCGCCTACTACAGCTACTTTTTTAGCATCTTCTGCAGGTACAGTGAAAGTTACTTTTACTACAGGTTTAGTTTTTAAATATTGTTTAGCAATTGCCATCTTAATCTATTTTAAAATTCAGTGCAAAATTATAACATTAAATACCTCATTTACAATGATTAACGAATTATTATCATATTCATAATAAAAGCCTTATAATTATTGAACTTTGGCAATTTAGAGGGGTCACTTTTTAGGAGTTTTGATGATACCGGGGGCCGATTTCAGGATTTTGACAATAGCATCTATCTCATCTTCTGTATTGTAGAGGTGAAAACTGAGTCTTATACCTCCGCCCCGCTGAGAACAACTTACATTTTCTTCTTCCAAATAGGCATATAAGGCATCATCTCCTGTAATATTCAAGATAGTTCCGTGGTCCTTTCTACTAATTATCTCTTCATTCAGAAGCCCCATGTCTCCAAAGGCAGCCATCGCTTTACGGATCAGTGCTCTGTTATGAGCTTCAATCTTTTCCATATTCCATTCCATTAGTTTCTTTATTGAAAAATGGAGACTCCCAAAACACAAACTGTCCAGATGGCCGGGTTCTAAGTGTTTAGCCAGGCGGATTGGACCCTTGGCCTCTAACTGCCCATTTACTGCATTAAAACCTGTAGTTTTTAAGCTGAGGTGTTTTGTGGTCCTTTCTGAGAATAGCATGAGACCATTCCCTGTCCCGGCCAGTAACCATTTATAACCACTGGCGCCCATGATATCCAGACCAGATGAATCGAAGTCAATATTAAAGGCCCCACAAAATTGTGTGCCGTCTGCGATCATTATAAGCTCCGGAAATTTCTCCCGCAGTTGTTTGATGAAATTCAGATCGATCTTGATCCCGTTTTGCCACTGCACCATGCTAAACGCAAAGACCTGAATGTTGCCCTCACTTAATTTGGTTTCTATATGTTCTTCCAGATGTTCATCTATTCTTGCATAGCTAATTGGAAATCCCCTGCTCTCAAAAGGCCAGTTCACGGAAGGATAATCCGTCTCCAGCAACAAAACCCTGTATTCTTTGGGTAGTCCTTCGAGGACCATGTTCAGGGCAAGAGAAAAATTTGGCACCAGTGCTACTCTTTCCCTTTTGCATCCTAAAAATTTGCCTACTGTTTCTTTGGCATCGGAGATCATTTGAAAACTTTCCATTTTCATATGGCTTCCTCCAATAAGAAAGTCGAGATCGTGCTCCTGCCTCCATTCAAGTAATTCATCAGACAACAATCCTATGGCCGCAGTATTGGCATAAAGCGAATGATTTGCTACGGGAAAATGGGCCTTTATTTTTTCAAATGACATAATGTAAAAGAGTAAGAAATAATATGATTAAACATACAAAAGAACTTTTGATCCCGGGAGAATTATACCCGTTTTTTAGCCATCATGGAGCATAAGGCAATATTGGAATTCCCGTATCTTTGTAGTTAAAGATAACTATTAGAATGTTCTCTAAGCACAAAAAACAACCTGCCATAGATCTGGAGCAACATGAGCAGATAGAATATGCTCAGGATAGGATCCGCAAAAAAAAGAACCTGTATCGGCACTTTGTCTGGTTCCTAATTGGGAGTGTTGTTTTGGTGATCTTAAATAAGGTTTTAAAATACAATGAGGCCTATGATTGGTCTTATTGGGTCATTGTTTTATGGGCGTTCTTTTTCCTTGTTCATCTGGTGAATGTATTTATTATGAATGAGTTTATGGGGCGCGACTGGGAGCGGAAACAACGCGAAAAACTTGTGCAAAAACAACAGGAACGTATTGCTGTTTTAAAAAAGGAGGTCGAAGAAGAATTCCCGGCACCTCAACCTTTAAAAAAAAAAGAAGTTTGAAGAATATCACGATGATCGCGGCGGTAGCAGAAAATGACGCCCTTGGAAAAGACAATGCTCTTTTATGGCATCTCCCGGACGATTTTAAACGATTTAAGGCCATAACTACCGGGCATACCATCATCATGGGCAGGAAAACCTTTGAGAGTTTTCCCAGGCCCCTGCCCAACAGACCCCATATCATCATTACCAGAGACAGTTCCTATTCTACTTCATATCCGGAATGCACCGTGGTCCATTCTCTGGATGCAGCTCTCGGTTTGGTGGATAAGCAAGAACAGGTCTTTATCATTGGTGGCGGGGAAATATATTCACAGGCAATGTCCCTTTCCAATGAATTGGAAATTACACGTGTGCATGAATCTTATGAAGCTGACACCTTTTTTCCATCTATAGATCCTGAGGTTTGGAAACTTGTAAAAGAAGAGCACCGTCCATCGGATGACAAACACGCCGTTCCCTTTAGTTATCTGACGTATAGAAGGCGCTAGAAGTCTTTATAAGAACCGCTTAGCTTTCCTTTGGCCCCTGATAAAAATGCAGTAAGCAGTGCAGGATCCGAATTGGTATAAAAGTGGTGGTTTGTTGTGCCGTGATCTCCTGCCAAAAGTCCTTTATTCTCAAGGATCCGATGTGTCTGATTGGCCACTGCCTCGCCGCAGTCAATGATCTTTACATGTGCAGGTAATTCTTCTTTTAGAAGGGGTATAAGATGTGGATAATGTGTACAACCAAGTACCAGATGATCGATACCGGAAGCTACCATGGGGCGTATATATGATTGCAACAACTCCCTGGTAGATTGTGATGTAGCTTTGCCCGCTTCAATTAGTTCTACCAGACCCGTTCCTTCTTGTTCTATGATCTTTATATTGGATGCGTGATTTTTTGCCGTACTGTGAAAAAGGGCGCTGCTCAGGGTTCCCTTGGTAGCCAAAACCCCAACTGTCCCCGACTTTGATTGAAGAGCAGCCGGCTTAATTGCAGGTTCTATCCCAATAAAAGGGACGGGATAATGGGTGCGTAAATGATCTATAGCGTTTGTAGTTGCAGTGTTACAGGCTACTACAATTAATTTGCAGCCAAGATCTAAGAGAAGCTCTGTATTCTTGATACTGAGTTGGACAATGGTCTCGGCCGACTTTTCCCCATAAGGAGCATTCTTAGAATCCGCAAGGTAGATGGTGTCTTCAAACGGAAGCCGCAACGCTAATTCCTTCCAGATGGAAATACCCCCAACTCCTGAATCGAATATTCCTATGGGCTTGTTGTTCAACGCTGGTTTTATAAATGGTTCTTGTAAAAATAAAAAAACCGTCCCTTTTGAGGACGGTTTTTTAAAGGTTTAGTTATTATTAAAACCCTAGTTCTTTTTTTACTTCCGGCAGAAGGTCTTTTCCTTTTGCTACGATAACTCCACCACCCTGGGTAGAATCCATCACATATTGAATGCCTTGTGCAGCTGCTACCTTTTCGATAGCGGCCATGGCCTTTTCTGAAATAGGCTGAAATAATTCTGCTTGTTTCTTCGCCAATTCTTGTTGAGCTACTTGCTGAGCTTCTCCAATATTTCGTTCAAAACCCTGGAGCTCTACTGCTCTCTTTTCATTTTCCTCTTTTGTCTTTGCAGAGGCTTCACTTTGATATTGAGTATACTTATTACGCAACTCTGTCATAGAGCTTTCAATATCGGCCTTATAAGTTTCCTGTAATTTTTTAAGTTCTGCTTGTGCTGCTTTCATCTCAGGCATTTCAGACAAAAGATCTGTTACATTGATGTGTGCAACTGAACTTTGTGCGTTTACAAAACCTGTAGCGGCAACAAACAATACGATAGCTACTGCTACTTTCTTCAAGTGTTTCATGATGTTAAATTTACTATTTGAGTGTTATTATTGAATTCTATTTTTGATCTACCGAATCTTTTTTCTGCTCGGTTTGCTTTTTTCTTTCGTCTTCTTTCTCTTTGCGTTTTGCTTCTCTTTCTTCCAGTAATTTTTTCCTTCTTGCTTCGTAAGCCTGCTTGCGTTCTTCCCGCAATTTTAATGTTTCGGCCCTTTTCTCTTCTACTGTCTTTTGTCTTGTATCTTCTGCTTCCTGAGCTTTCTCCAAACGCTCTTTTAAGGCGTCTGTCATCTCCGCTTCCTCTGCCTCTGCTTCACTTTCAAAGGCCGTTAATCTTGCTTTCTCTGCCGCCTTGGAAGGCTTACTAACTCTCCGTGTCCTGGCAATACCTCTCAGCACTAATTCGCTGATATCATGCCTTTTTTCGGAGTACAACATTACAACATCCGCCGATTTATCAAAAATAAAATCGTACTTTTTATTCGCTCCAATGGCCTGTACTTCATTGAATACCTGGTCCTGGATTGGCTGTATCAACCTTCTTTTTTGAAGGACCAGATCACCATTGGGACCAAACCTGTCTTGCTGGTATTCTAGCATCTCCTTTTCAAGGATCTGGATCTCTTCAGTACGCTCGGCGATCAATTCGTCTGTAAGCAATACTTTCTCAGCCATCAGGTCTTTCTTCATCTGATCTACTACACCCTGTTTTTCCTCTATTTCCAATTTCCATCGCTGTACTTTGATCTCCAGCTGTTCATTGGCCTCTCTGTATTCCTCTACATTTTCCAGGATATATTCCATGTCCACATATCCTATTCTAACGCCCCTTTGTGAAAAGGTTGCGAAAGTGGTCAGAAATGCCATGATAATTAAAAGAACGTTTGTTTTCATCCTACTTCGATTTAGTACATAGAAAATATCGTGCCAAAATTACTAAAACTTTTAGTATGAGCGATTTACCTTTTTTGTTTGGGAAGTTTATAGTACTTAGAATTGCTGTCCTATGATAAAATGCGTTTGCCAGCCACTTGGACCATTACCCGCAGATTGCGGTCTTAGATCCTCATCAAATCCGTAGCCAAAATCTATCCCCAACAAACCAAAGGCAGGCATAAAAATACGCAAGCCCACTCCGGCCGATCTTTTTAGTTGAAACGGATTAAACTCATTAAAATTGTTAAAAGAGTTTCCAGCCTCTAAAAAAGTAAGTCCATAAATGGAAGCCGATGGTTTTAAAGTAAGCGGATACCTAAGTTCAAGAGAAAACTTATTGTATACAATTCCTCCTTCTTGTGCAAAAGTGATTGGGTCTACCGGAGTAAGTGAATTATTCTCATAACCCCTTAACTGTATAGTTTCCCTACCATCCAGTGTAAAGTTTCTGCCCAGTCCGTCGCCCCCTAAGAAAAATCGTTCAAAAGGAACTTCTCCCACATCACTGTTGTAATTCCCCAGGAACCCAAATTCAACATTCGTACGCAGTACCAATTTATCTACAAGCCGTGTATACCAGTCGCCCTTAAATTTGATCTTGTAATACTCCAGCCATCGGAATCGTTCCTGATCCACGCTTTCCAGTTCATTGAGTTCTGCTGTGGTTAAGGTACTGCCAACACTCCGTCTTTCTGTCTGTAATTCAGTAAGCTCCTCACTTCTGTCTTTTAAAGAGGCAAAGTCCTTGTCACTAAATAAGGAATACGGAGGGGTGAACTTGGCGGTTATTTCAAAGATGGATCCCGAGATTGGATATATACGTCCTGGACCTGCCGAGGATCTTGAAATCCCAAAAGTATATGCAAGGGAATTAGATTGCCCATTTCCAAAATTAAACAGTCCGGTTCTATAATTCTTAAAATCGTATAATTGGTAACTTAAGGAATGGGAGATGGTAAAGAAATCATCTGGCCATTGCACGCGCTTTGCCAATCCTAAAGAAACACCTGTAATAGAAAATTGTTGATTCTTATCTACTTCTACACGTCCATTGTTACCAAAGGAAGCAAGGAATTGTTGAGTTCTTGAAAGTGAAAGATTAAAACGCACCGGTTTTTTCCCTCCCAACCAGGGCTCCGAAAAGTTTAAACTATACACCCGGAACGTTCTACTTGCCTGTAATCTGAGGGCAAAGGTTTGTCCGTCTCCCATGGGAACCGGTTTATACGCCTCTCCATTGAATAAGTTCTGAATAGAGAAATTGCTAAAGGATAGTCCCAGCGTACCAATAAATCCGCCACCGCCATAACCTCCCTGCAATTCTATCTGACTAGACCCCGATTCTACAAGGCTGTAAGCAAGATCTACAGTTCCCGAGTTTGGATCCGGATTCTGAATGTCTGGTGCTATTTGTTCAGCATCAAAGAAGCCCAATTGCCCAAGCTCCCGTACACTCCTAATAATGTTTTCTTTGCTGTACTTCTGTCCGGGTCTCGTTCTGATCTCCCTAAAGATCACATGGTCATTGGTCTTATCGTTCCCCGTAACCGTTACATGATTCAAAAAGGTCTCTTTTCCTTCAATGATGCGGATCTCAAAATTAATGGTATCATTCTCTGCTGAGACCTCAACCGGATTTATCTGTGAAAACAAATACCCATTGTTCTGATACAAATTAGTTAGATCGGCTGCATCTGGTTTGCTATTATCAGCAATACGTTCCCTAAGGAGAACTCCATTGTAGGTAGCGCCTTTCTTGATCCCCAGCACCTGGGATAATTGTCTGTCTGTATAAACAGAATTCCCCACAAAGTTGATATCCCCAAAATAGTATTTATTGCCTTCCTCAACTTTAATAGTGATCTTGATGTTTTCATCGTTCACCTTAGTAATAGTATCTGAAAGAACTCGGGCATCGCGAAAACCATTCTCTGCGTATTTGTCTATCAAAGAAGAGAGATCCTCTTTGTAATCTTCCGGAATATATTTTGATTTCTTCCAAAACCTACCCAGCTTTTTTCGCTTGGTATTTTTTAAGGATTTACGTAATTGTGAGTTTGATAACTCTTTATTTCCTTCAAAGACAATATCATCTATTTTAACCTTGCTGCCTTTACTTACATTGATAACTATGCTTTCTGCGTTGGTCTCTGAAGTATCTTTGGCTGTGGCTATCGTAGCTTTGGCATTGAGGTAGCCCTGTTTTTTATACTTATTTTGGAGGTAGTTTTTGGTGTTAGCTATAAGACTTTCTGTGATCTTCTTTCCTTTCTTAAGATCTGTATCCTTAATGATATCATCTACCTTTCGTTTTTTAACACCATAGATGGTTACCTTAGATAAGGTGGGGCGTTCTTTTATATTAAGCTCCAAATAAATGTCTTCCCCTTCTATGTTAGTGATGTAAAAAGAGATATCACTAAATAATTCCAGGCCCCATAATTTCTTTAGAACATCACTGATCTGATCGCCGGGAACGGTAATAACCTGTCCTTCACGTAACCCTGTATAGGTCTTTACAGTTTGTTCATTATAACTCTGCAATCCTGAAACCTCCAATTTCTTCAGAATATACTTTTTCCCATTATCATAGGGGGTATCCTGTGATAAGGCAGTACTGGTACTTATAAATAAAAGGAGGGTTGCAAGGAGGTTGAGCAATATGAATCGATTCATACTACTAGTTAAGTTGTTCGCTTGTTTTTCCAAATCGTCGTTCTCTGTTCTGGTAATTCTTTATTGCTTCTGCCAGATGCTGTTCCCGAAAATCGGGCCAAAAGACATCCATAAAATACAATTCGGCATAGGCTATCTGCCAAAGTAAAAAATTGCTTATCCGATGTTCACCACTGGTTCGAACAAGCAAGTCTACGTCTGGCAAATTATGCGTGTAAAGATGACTATTTATAATGGTATCATCAATATTCTCGGGCGAAATTATATTATTTTTAACTTTGATGCTAATTTCCTGAACTGCGTGCTTTATTTCTTCACGGGCTCCATAACTCAGCGCAAGGGTAAGAACCATTCCATTATTCTTCGAAGTCTTGTGGATCACTTCCTTTAATTCTTCATTGGCCTTAGAGGGCAGAGAATCGATGTTCCCTATGGCATTTAGCGTAATATTATTCTTGTGGAGTGTCTTGAGTTCCTTTTTCAAAGAAGAGACCAATAAGTTCATAAGTGTATCTACTTCTATCTTAGGGCGTTTCCAATTCTCAGTAGAAAAAGCGTATAAGGTTAGAAATTCTATACCGAGCTTGGCGGAGTTCTCTACAGTTTCTCTTACCGCCTTAACCCCATTCTCATGTCCAAAAATCCGAAGTTTACCGCGCTGCTTGGCCCATCTCCCATTGCCATCCATAATGATAGCCAGGTGCCTGGGCAATGAACCCGATTTTAGTGATTCTATAGTGTCCATTCTATAACTTACTGAAAACAATCGGAACAGACTATCCTACCAAAGGTATAGGTAAAAGTTATGCCTGAAAATACGTACCAATCGTCACTTAATATATTACCAAAACGAAATTGTTCAAAATTTGAGCCTTCCGGGTTGCTGGCATCCAGATTATCCGTAAAGGTGTACCGAGCTCCTATTTCGGCACCTAAAATCAGGAACTGATTGATCCTAAGTTTGGCCCCTACGGTCATTGGGATAGCAAAAGCACCTTCCCTTTGACCTGTTTCCTGCAATGCACCGGCATCAAAATAATTAAAATCATAGCGAAAATACGTAATTCCAGTATATAGATAAGGTGTAAAGGCTTGTGAAAGAGAATGTAAATTGTATTCTACAAAGTTAAACTCAAGTCCGGCTGAAGTTTCTAAGATGGTATGATCTAGCGAATAGCCTCTTTGCTGTCTTGACGCGATATCCGACTTTGAATCGTCTGCCGTAAAATTACCATACAAAACACTTGCCCGCCATGCATAACGTTTGCTTTTATTCCATTTAAAGATCCCTCCAAACGCAGGCCCTGTGGGAGAAATAAAGTTCATACTTCCTACATCACCAATATTATTAAAACCACCAGCTATAAGACCCGCCTCATAGGTTTGGGCGCCGGTCTCCGTGACAATAAGGGTTAAAAGTATTAGTAGTACAGTTTTCATTGACATAAAAAGTGTGCAAATATACTGCTTTATGGCTTTTAGGCTATGTAAAGTCAAGATCTTTCGTTTTCTTGATTAACAGGCTTTTAAGGCATTTATTGTTTCAGCCATCAATTGCGTTTGTCCTGCCCCCATAATAATTTGTTCCTAATTGTCTTTAGAAAACTTTCAGAAGCGAACTCAATCATCTTAATTGTAAAGTTGGCCTTTTGTATAACAAGTTCCTTTCCATTGGCAATACTGGCCAGACGTGAGTCCAGCGAAACCATATGTTTCACTTCCCTCCCTGAAACCTTGATCCTGATCACTGTATCATCAGAAATTACCAGTGGCCTGGCATTAAGATTATGTGGTGCAATTGGCGTAATGACCAGGGATTGTGCTGTTGGTGTTATCACCGGACCACCGCAACTCAAAGAATACCCTGTAGAACCCGTAGGCGTTGATATTATTAGTCCATCTGCCCAATAGGAAGTAAGATATTCGTCATTTAAATGTGTTTCAACCGTGATCATGGAAGTAGTATCCTTTCGGCTCACCGTTACTTCATTCAGGGCGAAATTCAGTCCATTAAATTCTTCAATTTCGGGCTTTGCCTGAATAGATACCAAACTGCGTTCAACCACTGTATAGTCACCCGAAATAAAAGCTTGCATCATATTCCGTACTTCTTCTTTCTTATAGGTTGAAAGAAAGCCCAGGCGACCAGTATTAACACCAACTATGGGGATCCCCAGGTCTCCCACAAAGGTCACAGCACGTAAAATGGTGCCATCACCTCCAAAGCTAACAAAGAGATCAAAGCCTGTATCTAGTCCGGATTTATGATCAAAAGTGAGGTAGTTAGAATTAGGTCTTTTTGCAGAAATAAGAGCATAAAATTCCTCTTCAATTGCAACTGTTGCTTCCATTTTGGCAAGTTCTTCCAGTAGCTCAAAGACATACTTGAGCGCATTGTCCTGGTAAGACTGTCCATAAATGGCGATCTTCATACGTTGAGAAATTTGTCCAAATAATCTGAACGTTCTTTGAGATCCTCAAGGAACTGATCATCCTTATTTCCAAAAAGGATGGTATAATTATAGCGGCGAAAAGTATTGACCACTTCGTTAAAATTATCGACCCCTATCTTAAGGGTGATCTGTATTACCTCGCTTCTAGAATCTGTAATAAAAGCCCCTATCAGTTTTGTATTATTACTTTCAACAATTTGGGCGATCTCACTAAAGGAGTAGTCCTTAATCCCTTTGGCCACAACTATAATGGACCCGGGTTCTTTAAAAAAGGGAGTGTCAATAAAAACACCTACTATATCGTTCAGGTCATAATAGCCAAGAACATGAGCCTCTTCATCTAAAACAGGCAGCAGATTAGCCTCGTTACGGGAAAAGATCTCCAATACATCGAGCCAGGAGGTTGTTTTATGAACAAAGAAAGACTCCAGATTGCTTTTAAAAGTTTCTATGCTTTTATCTTGCTCAAAGGCTTCCAGATCATTTTCTGATAGCAAGCCAAGGAGTTTCTGATCTTGGGTAATGGCCACATGGGAATAGATACTATTCTTAAAAAAATGAATAGGCTCTTCCAGATTGTCCTTAATATCGAAGACCGGAATGGTATGGATAATATGAGATTCTATCAGCATAGCGTTTTTAATTAATGCAAATTAGTAATTTAAAATATCAAAAGGCATGCCTAATTTGTATTTTTGCCGTTGTTTAACGATGATACTGTCCTAATGACGAAACTTAGTGTAAATATCAACAAAATAGCCACCTTGAGGAATGCCAGGGGTGGAAATGTCCCCAATCTTCTAAAAGCAGCCTCAGATATTGAAGAGTTTGGTGCCCATGGAATAACGGTACATCCTAGGCCAGATGAACGACATATAAGGTATGCTGACGTCTACGACCTAAAAAAAATACTAAAAACGGAATTTAATATAGAAGGCAATCCTAATGACGCCTTTACTGCTATGGTTCTGGAAGTACAACCTACCCAGGTAACTCTGGTGCCAGATGCCGTTGATGCCATCACTTCTAATGCAGGCTGGGATACGGTTACCCATAAAAGACTGTTGAAGGAAATGATCAGCACTTTTAAAGCCAAAGGCATCCGCACATCTATTTTTGTGGATCCCGATCCAAAAATGATTGAAGGTGCCGCCGAAACTGGGGCAGATAGAATTGAACTCTATACAGAACAATATGCAGAACTATATTCCAAATCTCCTGAAAAGGCGATTCAACCCTATGCAGAAGCTTCCAGAATAGCACATTCCCTGGACTTGGGAATAAATGCAGGACACGATCTAAGTCTGGAAAACATCGCTTATTTTAAACAAGGAATACCCCACCTAATGGAGGTATCCATAGGCCATGCCCTTATATGTGAGTCGCTTTACCTGGGATTAGAAAACGTGATCAATATGTATATTCACAGATTAAAGTGATGGACATATTACATTCAAATATCTTAGGAGAAGGCAAGCCACTAATTATCTTACACGGTTTTCTTGGTATGTCAGACAATTGGAAAACACTCGGAACCCAATATGCCGAAAAAGGCTTTGAGGTTCATCTGGTAGATCAGCGGAATCACGGAAGGAGTTTTTGGTCTAACGATTTTAATTTCACCTTGCTGGCAGAGGATCTTTATAATTATATGGAACACCATGGAATAGGGGAAACTCATTTACTTGGCCACTCCATGGGAGGAAAAACGGTTATGCACTTTGCATGCAAGTATCCGGGAATGGTCATCTCTTTGATCGTCGCAGATATTGCCCCAAAATACTACCCTCCCCACCATGATCAGATCCTAAATGGGCTCAAGGCACTTACGTCAGAAGACTTGAGTTCACGGTCTGCTGCAGATAAGGCTTTGTCTGAGCATATTAGCGATTGGGGTATCAGACAGTTCTTATTAAAGAATCTGTATTGGAAAGAAAAAGATCAGCTTGCCTTCCGATTTAATCTGCAGGTTCTCGGCAATAAAATGAATGAAATTGGGGAATCTTTAGGCAGCACCGAGATGTTTAATGGGCCTACCTTATTTCTTCGGGGAAGCAGATCGGAATATATTAACAATGAGGATCTTCCTGAGATAAAAAGACACTTTCCCAAAGCGAAATTAGAAACAATTGACGATGCCGGGCATTGGTTACATGCTGAAAATCCGGAAGAATTTTTTGAGAAAACGCTATACTTTATGAATTCATAAAGTTCGAAGTCTAGAATTAGGAGTTCCCTAATTAAATGGGGGTTTAATTGCGTGTATCATAATTTATATTATTTTTGGCTACACGTAATAATTTGAAGATATATAACTCAAAATTGACTCAATGAAAAAGCTTTTTGCATTACTTGCATTTCTTGGACTCTTTATAGCGTCCTGTAGTGAGGACGATACCATCGTAGATAACACGCCTCCTCCGGCGCCCGTAAATTATACTAGCGGAACGGCCGATTTCTCTAATTATGTTGCCATTGGAAACTCGCTCACAGCGGGCTATTCAGATGCGGCACTTTTTATCGATGGACAGACAAATTCTTTTCCAAATATGCTCGCAGGAAATTTTGCCCTGGCAGGCGGTGGTGCTTTTACCACTCCATTTATGGCAGATAACCTGGGAGGAGCAACATTGGGAGGACAAAATATCTTTGGAAACCGACTTATTTTATCCTTCGCCACGGGATCGCCTTCTCCAGTGCCCGTTTCCGGGCAGGGAGCGACAGAAATAAGCAATACCTTAACGGGACCCTTTAACAATATGGGCGTACCGGGCGCTAAAAGCTTTCATCTGGTGGCACCAGGCTATGGCAATATTGCCGGAGTTGCTACAGGAGCGGCCAATCCGTATTATGCGAGATTTGCCAGTTCTGGTTCAGCTACAGTGATCGGTGATG
>CBDUON010000058.1:0-12877 GCA_965368835.1 uncultured Eudoraea sp.
TCCATCTTCTTTGGGGGCTTAATTATTACAGACAACCCATTTATAAGACATTGGAACTGAATGCCAACTATACCTTCCAAGAATTGGATGAGTTTACAGAGATATTGATTCAAAAAACCAATGCTGCCCATAATACAATAACCTCTGGCGATACAATACAAGTTAATATTCCATACTCCCGCACAGATGTCTATAAAAAAACCGCACAAGGTTTTAATCAATTAAGTTCTCAATTACCAAATTTCCAATACCAACACCCAAGTGTCAAAGGGTCTCTTTACAGTCTGTTTTTAACGTATATGGGATATGGGGGATATCTCAACCCTTTTACATTAGAGTCTCAGGTGAACCAAAAGATCCCAATGTTCCGGTTCCCGGTAGTAAGTTGTCATGAGATTGGACATCAAATGGGATATGCGGCTGAGAATGAGGCTAATTTCATCGGATATTTAGCGGCCCTGAATAATAAGGATCAATATATACGATATTCTGCCCTGTCTTACGCCCTTAGCTATTGTTTGGTGGAATTGAGAAATCAGGATGAAGCCCGTTTTCAGGAATTGTATAAACGCGTTCACAGGGGTGTTCAAAAAGATTATGAAGAATTGAACCAATTTTGGGTATCCTATGAAAATCCTTTGGAGCCTTTTTTTAAATCATTTTATAATTTCTTTTTAAAAGCCAACAATCAATCCGAAGGAATTAAGAGCTACAATCTGGTGGTTGCCTTATTCGTTGCTTACCATCAGGAACATCCTCTTTAAAATTACCCAGTACTCTCCGGATGGAAATTAAATGTTAAAAAAAGACTAATGCCCTATCAAATCTTTTTAGTTCGTTTATTTTTAGACCACTAACTTAAAAACACCAACTATATGAAATGGAGACTTCTCGTGCTCGCCGCATTTTGGCTATGCACTACTCCTTTATTGTCCCAGGATTATTTTCCTGAGAACGATGGGGTCAAAGCAGAAAACAACAATTACACCGCACTTACCAACGCAAAGATCTATGTGACCCCTACACAGATCATTGAGAAAGGTACACTTCTTATTAAAAACGGGAAAGTAATAGCAGTGGGTGCCTCTGTAAGCATACCTGCGAATACGGTGCAGGTAGATCTTAAAGGAAAACACATCTATCCTTCTTTTATTGATGTCTACTCCACCTTTGGGGTAGAACAGCCCAAAAGACCTTCCGGAGGTCGCAGATCACCACAATATGATCCTACGAGAGAAGGTTTCTACTGGAATGATCATATAATGCCAGAGGCTGATGCGATCACTGTTTTTAAATACAACGATAAAAGCGCCAAGGCCCTGCGAGAAGCAGGATTTGGTGTAGTTAATTCACATATACAAGATGGGATTGCCAGAGGAACGGGAGTTTTAATTGCCTTAAAATCTGAAGGGAATGATGCTGAACGAGTTTTAGATGACAATTCTTCACAATACTTTTCATTTGACAGAAGTGTAATAAAAAGTCAATCGTACCCCACTTCACTTATGGGCTCCATGGCATTATTACGACAAATGTATCATGACGCCTCCTGGTATCAAAAAGGGAATATAGATACCAAAGACAGATCTCTTGAGGCCCTGTTAGCCAACCGCAGCTTAGTGCAGATCTTTGCGGCAGGCAATGCCGGCAATGTGTTGAGGGCAGATAAGATTGGTGATACTTTTGGGATGCAATACGCTATCCTTGGTGGTGGGAATGAATTTGAGATCATCAACGAGATTAAAGCAACCAATGCAAAACTGATCATTCCTATCAATTTCCCGGATGCCATGGATGTATCAGATCCTTATCAGGCAGATTATGTAAGTATAAAGGATATGCGCTTCTGGAATCAGGCTCCCTCAAATCCCAAGGTATTAGCTGATAACGGCATCTCTTTCAGTTTTACACTGCATGAGTTAAAAAGTCCGGCGAACTTAAAAGAAAAAGTAATGAAGGCCATCGAATATGGCCTGTCTGAGACCAAGGCCCTGGAAGCACTTACAAGTACTCCGGCATCCTTATTAGGAAAATCTAATTCTATCGGGAGTTTGCAAACAGGGCGTTATGCTAATTTCCTTATTACTTCAGGGAATATCTTTGACAAGGAGACCACCTTATACGAGAATTGGGTACAAGGCCAGAAGAACATTGTGAATGCCATGGATCAGAAGGATATCAGAGGTACCTATAACCTTTCTGCAGGAGGCACCATGTATACGCTATCTCTTACCGGTGAGCCTGCCAAACCCAAGGCCGAGGTAAAACGAGATACCGTTAAACTAACATCCACATTTAAATACGATAGCGATTGGATCACCTTATCATTTAATACTGCAGACGCGGAGACCTATAGAATGACCGCTAAGGTCACTCCAGGGGAAGATAATTTAAAAGGAAGACTCTTATTGCCCAATGGAGGCGATGGTTCATTTACCGCTACAAAAACAGAAGGTCCTTCAGATACATCAAAAGATGACAAGGATACTGCTGCGAAAGCACCCAAGGTAATGCCTGTTACGTTTCCAAACGTAGGCTACGGTTATGCTCAAAAACAAGTAGCTCAGGATATGCTTTTTAAGAATGCTACGGTCTGGACCAGCGAAGCTGCAGGGGTTTTGGAGAATACCGATGTTTTGGTAAAGAATGGTAAGATCTCCAAAATTGGCAAGGATCTTAGTGCAGGAAATGCCAGGGTAATTGATGCCTCCGGGAAACACCTAACAGCGGGTATCATAGATGAACACAGCCATATAGCAGGTTTGGCCATCAATGAGGCCGGACAGAATTCATCTGCTGAAGTAAAAATGACAGATGTAGTAGATCCCGAAGATATTGACTTGTATCGCAACTTAGCCGGGGGTGTAACTACCGTACAATTGCTCCACGGATCTGCGAACCCAATTGGGGGCCGATCAGCTATTCTCCGACTCAAATGGGGAGAGCCGGCGGAGAAATTGATATTTGAGAATTCTCCAAAGTTTATAAAATTCGCCCTTGGTGAAAATGTAAAACAAAGCAACTGGGAAAGCTATAGCAGATTTCCTCAAACCAGAATGGGTGTAGAACAGGTCTTTGTAAACTACTTCCAAAGAGCTAAGGAATACGAAGCTTTAAAGAAAAGTGGAAATGCATACAGATACGATGAAGAAATGGAAGTACTGGTAGAGATCCTAAATGGGGAACGCTTTATTAGTTGTCATTCCTATGTTCAGAGTGAGATCAATATGCTGATGAAAGTGGCAGATAATTTTGGTTTTAGAGTGAATACATTTACCCATATTCTGGAAGGGTACAAAGTAGCCGATAAAATGGCCGCCCATGGTGTAGGAGGTTCAACTTTTAGTGATTGGTGGGCCTATAAATATGAGGTGAACGATGCCATTCCTTATAATGCAGCCATTATGGCCAGCCAGGGAATTACCGTTGCCATCAATAGTGACGATGGCGAAATGTCTAGACGTCTTAACCAGGAAGCTGGCAAGACCGTTAAATACGGAGGAGTATCTGAAGAAGAAGCCTGGAAAATGGTGACCATTAATCCTGCTAAATTATTGCATATTGATGATCGTGTAGGAAGTATCAAAGAAGGAAAAGAGGCAGATCTTGTCTTGTGGAATGCTCATCCACTTTCTGTTTATGCCAAGGCTGAAAAGACGATTATTCAGGGAACAACCTATTTTGATCTGGAACAGGACAAAGCCTTACGCGAATCCATTAAGAAAGAACGCGGTGAATTGGTGAAGATGTTGATTGCAGAGAAAGATGGGGGCGGTAAAACGAAACGCCCTATGCAAAGCAAAAAAGAACGATTCAATTGTGACAGTTTATAATTAGAAAGACATGAGAAAAATAAAATATATAGTCGTTGCCCTACTCATAGGGTGTATTCAAACAGGACTTGGGCAACAAACCCCGGCCTCCGCACAGACGGAAACTATTTCCATTACCGGTGCTACAGCTCATATAGGAGATGGTACTGTGATAGACAATTGTACTTTGATCTTTACCAAGGGAAAGATCACTGCCTTAGGTGCAGGAATTGCACCGGAAGGAAGAGTGATCAATGCCAGTGGTAAGCATGTATATCCGGGGTTTATTGCTCCAGGGAAATCGCTTGGATTAATTGAGGTGAATTCGGTAAGGGCCAGTAATGACCAGGATGAAATTGGCGCCATGATTCCTCATATTCGCAGTCTTATTGCTTATAATGCTGAGTCTAAAGTAGTTGAAAGTATGCGGCCTAATGGTGTTTTACTTGGGCAGGCTACTCCCAAAGGAGGAAGGATCTCCGGAACCTCATCTATTGTGCAATTCGATGCCTGGAACTGGGAAGATGCCGCTGTAAAAGTAGACGATGGTATTCACTTAAATTGGCCCAACACCTTCAGAAGAGGTCGTTGGTGGATGGGAGAACCACGAGGATATCAGCCTAATAAGGACTATAGCGAACAAGTTGATGAAGTACTTACATTTCTTCAGAATGCGAGAGCCTACGGTAAAGGCAAAGCTGCAAGTGTAAATCCGGCATTTAAAGCCTCTCAGGGAATTTTTGATGGTTCCCAAAGGCTGTATGTCTACGCCCAGGATGAGAAACAGATCATAGATGCCGTTACCGCCTTAAAGGAAGCCGGGGTGCAGAACTTGGTTTTGGTGGGAGGGTATCACGCTTACAGGATCACTGATTTCCTTAAGAAACACGATATTCCTGTCCTGGTAAATTATACGCATACCTTACCAGATTTTGCAGATGATGATTATGACTTCACCTATAAGCTCCCAAAATTGTTGGTAGACAGTGGACTGTTAGTTGGATTGCAAAATGCTGATGCCTCTAACTTCCAGACCCGGAATCTGCCATTTTACGCCGGACAAGTAGTTGGGCAGGGACTGGATAAAGAAAAAGCCTTACAGCTTATTAGTGGAAATACGGCTAAGATTTTAGGTATTGATGATCTATACGGCACTCTGGCAGTTGGGAAAAGTGCTACCTTCTTTGTTTCTGAAGGCGATGCGCTCGATATGCGTGGAAATCAACTTTCCAATGCATTTATTGACGGGCGAGAACTATCCCTTGAAACACACCAGACGGAGCTCTGGAAAAGGTATATGGGCAAGTATAGCCAGAATTAGAATACGCATATAATAAAGCGAGGATATTCGGACGTTCCGAATATCCTCGCTTTTATTTTTTAAAATTTTTAATTAGTTAGCTGACTGCACCGGAAGTTTAACCTCTGCACCTTCTGGTTTCGCAAAAACAGCCTCGGTTACAGCTTCTTTGCTGAGCAATATGTTTTCAAATATAACCGTATTCCTTAGTTCCCCTACCTTGCCTTCTTCAACGGTATGCCAGCTGATAGATTTTGGCAATATCACTCCCTCTATGTTGGTCCAGTTATCATACCTTATCCAGTGGATATCATCCGACTTCTCCCCTGTTTTATACGTCACAGTATAGCCCAACCAAGCCATTTGGTGATTGTCAGCATCGTAATGAATAAAATACTCATCTTCCGGAGAGGTTCCTACGCCATTTTGATACCCAATACCTATGCCGGGGTATTCTTTCCCTTCATAGATCAAGGGTTCGGTTTCAAAATATCGAATTCCGTCATCTGCCAGCACAAAAGGCATAGCATAGAAATAAAACATCAAATTATGATAGAATACCGGATCCCCTTTGTAATTCCCGTCAGGATCTAATAACCAAACGTCAGTGCCATCATACCCCATTTTATAAGCATCGGTTTTCACAATATCTTTACGCGAGTACAGGTCGATGGTATGAGTCTCATCTCCTGATTTTTTTGGTATATCAAATGAAAGGGAGCGTTGTTGCTTCCATGCAGACAATCCGCCATGTGCCTCGAACACCTGTTGGAGATCAGCAGGATATGAGATCTCCGCTATATTCAATTCATTTTCGGGCGTTATATCCGTGTTATCTGTTTCTTTGGGAGCTTCTTTACACCCAATAAAAGCTAAGCTGAGTAGTACAATGGAAATTCTAATGTTCATTTTCTATCTATTTTAGCTTTAAAGGTCGGATAAACTTATCAAAGTTTACAGATTGCGCTATTTTTGCTCCTATGCAGGCAGTAAAATTCATAACGAGTCCTCAAAATGCATTGATCAAAAAGATGATGCAACTAAAAGAAAAAAAGAAGGAGCGCGTCCAAACCGGCACCTTTGTCCTGGAAGGTCAGCGCGAATTGGAAATGGCCATAAATGGCAGTTATCAACTAAATTCTATATTCTTTTACCCTGAATTATTCTCATTGGGAGAAGTGGAATCTTTAATTAAAAATTCTGCCCAGGCACCAGAGTTGATTGAGATCTCCAAAGAAGTATACCAAAAGCTGGCCTACCGTGAAAAAACAGAAGGCGTCCTGGCAATAGCCAAGAGCAAGAAACATGAATTAAGTGCACTTACTTTGCCAAAAAATCCCTTGATATTAGTGGCAGAAGCGCCTGAAAAACCTGGAAATATTGGTGCCTTACTGCGTACTGCTGATGCGGCAAACCTGGATGCAGTGATCATTGCAAATCCAAAGAGTGATATTTACAATCCAAATATCATAAGGTCTAGCGTTGGTTGTATTTTTACGGTCCCTATTGCTACCGGAAATACTTCCGAGATCATAGACTTTCTGGACGAGCGTACTATCAGCATTTTTGCAGCGACATTATCGGCAAAAGCAGCTTATACCAAAGCAGATTTTACAGGGGCCACAGCCCTGGTAGTAGGAACAGAATCTACCGGTTTGTCTGATGAATGGCTTTCCAAAGCAGACGCACAAATTATTATCCCGATGGAAGGAGCAATAGATTCTATGAACGTCTCTGTCTCTGCAGCAATCCTTATCTTTGAAGCGAAACGCCAGCGAAATTAACTAGGAGATAACATTACAAGCACGGCTTCCCTATGAGTAGCAATTCCCTATACTATTTAATTTTAATAATTCTAATTGCAGAGTTTCTGATAGAAACCCTGATGAACTATTTAAATGCTAAAAAATTTAAAGAACCTATCCCTGCTGAGCTTTCGGATGTATATGATGCAGAAGCCTATACCAAGTCGCAGGCCTACAAACAAACCAACTATAAATTTGGATTGATCACCTCTACATTTTCCCTTGTTCTTACCCTTTGTTTTCTGGGGTTTGGCGGGTTTGAATGGGTTGATAAACTGGTGCGTTCTTATACAGATCATCCTATCCCCATGGCCCTCTTCTTTTTTGGAATAATAATGCTGGGGAGCGATATTATAACCACTCCTTTTTCATATTACCAAACCTTTGTGATTGAAGAAGAATACGGCTTTAATAAAAGCAGCCGGAAACTCTTTTTTCTGGATAAATTAAAAGGTTGGGCTATGCTTGCCATTATGGGAGGTGGTATTTTATCCGTGGTTATCTGGTTCTTCCAATGGGCCGGTACTTCCTTTTGGTTATACGCCTGGGGCCTTATCGCTGTTTTTTCCATCTTTATGAATCTGTTCTACAGCAGGCTCATTGTGCCTCTATTCAACAAACAGACTCCCTTGGAAGAAGGTGGGCTAAAAGAGAAGATACAGGGGTATGCGAATAAGGTGGGATTTGAATTAAAAAATATTTATGTCATAGACGGCTCTAAAAGGTCTACCAAATCTAATGCCTATTTTTCCGGCTTTGGGAAGGAAAAAAGAGTCACGCTCTATGATACCCTCATAAATGACCTGGAGGAAGAAGAGATCGTGGCGGTATTGGCTCATGAGGTGGGGCATTACAAGCGGCAACATATCATTGTGAACCTAATAGCTTCGATTGCCCTAACCGGACTCACCCTGTTTGTATTGTCCTTATTTATCAATAATCCGGCTGTATCCATGTCTATAGGAGTTAGCATTCCCAGCTTCCATGCGGCACTGATCGGTTTTGGAATTCTCTATAGTCCTATTTCACAACTCACAGGACTCGCTATGAATTATATCTCCAGAAAGTTTGAATACCAGGCAGATAATTACGCAAAGAATACCTTTGAAGCCTCTCCATTAATTAGCTCTTTAAAGAAACTTTCCCGCAATAGTCTCAGCAACCTTACCCCCCACCCTGCCTACGTTTTTATGCACTACTCACATCCTCCATTGATCAATAGAGTACGTAACCTCCAGGCATGATTTTTGTTGGTAACTCCAAAAGATTGTGGTAATTTTAAGTTATGAGGAGTGAAGCCGTCATAGATAAGGAGAACCGGGAAATAGCAAAACAATACAAAGAACTTCTTCGTATTAGCTATCAAACGCTGTCAGATGATGATAAAAAGTTAATCAGGTCTGCTTTTGATGTTGCCGTAGATGCGCATAAAAATCAACGTCGTAAATCTGGTGAGGCATATGTTTTTCATCCTATTGCCGTTGCCAAGATCGTTGCATCAGAAATAGGATTAGATGCCGTTTCTATTGCTTCTGCTCTGCTACATGATGTTGTTGAAGACACAGAATACACGCTTGATGATATTGAGCGACTCTTTGGAGATACGGTAGCGCGGATCGTAGACGGACTTACCAAGATCGCACATCTAAATAAGGATACCAATATTTCTCAGCAGGCAGAGAACTTCCGAAAAATGCTGCTTACGCTTCATGATGATGTGCGTGTGATCATCATCAAGATCGCAGACCGGTACCACAACATGCTTACAATGGATTCCATGCCGGAAGACAAGCAAGTGAAACTGGCATCTGAAACCCTTTATATCTATGCCCCACTAGCTCATAGGATTGGTCTTTACAACATTAAAACTGAGTTAGAAGATCTCAGTTTAAAGTATACAGAACCCGAAGTATACAATGATATTTCAAAGAAGATTGAGCATACAAAGGAAGAACAACTAAAATACATTGATGATTTTACTACAGTTATCAAGGGTTCGCTAGACAAGGAAAAATTAAACTATCAGATCAAGGGCAGGATGAAGTCTATCTTTTCCATCCGCCGGAAAATGAATATGCAGAATGTTTCCTTTGATGAGATCTATGACAAGTTTGCGATCCGCATTATTTATAAATCAGACAGGGAAAATGAAAAATTCCTGGCCTGGAAGATCTATTCCATAGTTACAGACCATTTTACGCCTAATCCAATACGTTTGCGGGATTGGATCTCTTCTCCCAAGTCTACAGGATACGAGGCATTACATATTACAGTGATGGGGCCCCAAGGCCGCTGGGTAGAAGTGCAGATCCGCAGTGAGCGGATGCATGAGATCGCAGAGAAAGGATATGCCGCACATTTTAAATACAAACACGGGGATCAAAAAGAGCAAGGAATAGAAGAATGGCTGAACAAATTACATGAAGCCCTTGAAAGCTCTAATGGAAATGCCGTAGATTTTGTGGAGGAATTTAAACTCAACCTCTATTCCAAGGAGATCTTTGTCTTTACCCCTAAAGGTGAACTTATTTCGCTTCCAAAAGGAGCCACCCCGCTCGATTTTGCCTTTAGTATTCACACAGAAGTGGGGATGCGCACCAGAGGAGCCAAGGTAAATGGCAAATTAGTTCCACTGAGTACCGAGCTAAAAAGTGGAGACCAGTTAGAGATCATCACCTCAGACAGTGCAAAACCCAATCAAAACTGGCTGGAGTATGCCACAACGGCACGTGCAAGATCTAAGATCAGGGCCTCGCTGCGAGATGAGAAGAAATCTATAGCTGAAGATGGAAAAGAAACCCTCCGAAGAAAATTAAAGTCGCAGAAAGTCACGCTAAATGAGGATTCTATCAATAAAATGGTGGCTTATTTTAAGTTGCAAACCAGCCTGGATCTATTCTACCGGGTAGGTATTGGGGCTATTGACAACCAAAAGATCAAGGATTTTGCCTCCTCATACAACAATGCATTTATCAGCTTCTTTAAGAACAGAATGCGGAAAAAGCCGGTCCTTGAAGATATTGAAAAGGATGAGATCACTTCCAAATATGATATGCTCGTCTTTGGGAAAGAAGAAGAGAAGCTGGAGTATAAACTTTCTCAATGCTGCAACCCAATTCCCGGGGATACTGTCTTTGGGTTTATCAGCGTTAATGATGGCATTAAAGTGCACAAAAAGAATTGTCCGAATGCCATATCTCTGCAGTCTAATTATGCCTACAGGATCATCAGTGCCAAATGGATAGATTCTTCTCAGGAAGAGTTTAAGGCTGAGATCAAACTCACAGGAATAGACAACCTTGGCCTTATCAATAATATTACAGAGATCATCTCAGACAACATGCATGTGAACATGAAGAATCTCAACTTCGATACAGACAGCGGAACCTTTACAGGTAAGATCACAGTGGTCGTAAAAAACAAGGCTATCCTAAAGAAATTGATCGATAATCTCAAGGAAGTTCAGGGAATAGACAAGGTTAGCAGAAGCTAATGTTACCCCATATCCAAGCCGTAATTTCCGGGTCAAAAAGTCCTTACATTTTATTTTTTTAGCTGTACATTTGCAGCACGTCGCAGCCTAAGCAACCATCATGGGAAACAAGGATCAAGAGATCGTTAAAAACGTATTTACTGCCTTTCTGGAGGATAACGGGCATAGAAAGACGCCCGAGAGATACGCTATTTTGCAGGAGATCTATGAGAGCGATAATCATTTCGATATAGAATCGCTCTACATTAAAATGAAGAACAAGAATTACCGGGTTAGCAGGGCCACTTTATACAATACCATCGAATTGTTACTTGATTGTAGACTGGTGCGAAAACATCAATTTGGAAAGAACCAGGCACAGTATGAAAAATCGTATTTTGACAGACAGCACGATCATGTGATCCTGACCGATACCGGCGAAGTGGTAGAATTTTGTGATCCGCGAATTCAATCTATAAAAAAGACGATAGAAGAGGTTTTTGATATCAAAATAAGCAATCATTCGCTTTATTTTTACGGCACCAGAAATCAAAAAGAAAAAACAAACTAACAAACCAATACAGATACATGGCTGTAGATTTACTACTAGGACTTCAGTGGGGAGACGAAGGAAAAGGCAAGATCGTTGACGTACTAACGAAAAATTACGATATTATAGCGCGCTTTCAAGGCGGTCCCAATGCAGGGCATACCCTGGAATTTGACGGAATTAAACACGTTTTACACACCATTCCATCCGGGATCTTCCATGAGGATGCCATCAATGTGGTAGGAAACGGGGTAGTTATTGATCCGGTTATCTTTCGGAAAGAACTGGCCAATTTATCCCAGTTCGAAATTGATATAAAATCGCGTTTGTTGATCTCCAGAAAAGCACACCTCATTCTGCCTACACACAGATTGTTGGATGCGGCTTCAGAAACAGCCAAAGGAAAAGCAAAAATAGGCTCTACTCTAAAAGGAATTGGCCCTACCTATATGGACAAGACAGGGAGAAATGGCCTGCGAATAGGAGATCTTGAACTCTCCAGCTTTAAAGACAAATACAGAGCCTTGGCAGATAAGCACGAGGCAATGATCCATTTTTATGATGTGGACATACAGTACAACCTGCAAGAACTGGAAGCCGAATTCTTTTCTGCAATAGAAACATTGAAAAAACTCACTTTTATAGACAGTGAGGAATATCTGTACCAGGCACAAAAAGAAGGAAAAGCTATCCTGGCCGAAGGTGCACAGGGATCCCTGCTAGATATAGATTTTGGAACGTATCCGTATGTTACCTCCTCCAACACCACAGCTGCCGGAGCCTGCACAGGGCTTGGCGTAGCCCCCAACCAAATTGGAAAGGTGTATGGTATTTTTAAAGCGTATACAACCAGAGTGGGAAGCGGCCCTTTCCCTACAGAATTATTTGATGAAGATGGTGCTACTATGGGCAAGGTTGGCAACGAATTTGGTGCTACTACCGGAAGACCAAGACGTTGTGGTTGGCTAGACCTTGTAGCCCTTAAATACGCCGTGCAAATAAATGGGGTAACCCATCTAATGATGATGAAATCTGATGTCTTAAGTGGTTTTGAGACTATAAAAGTATGTACAGCCTATCATTATCAGGGTAAAAAGATCTCACATTTGCCATACAATATTGAAGCCTCCAATGTAACACCAATTTACACGGAGCTCAAAGGGTGGAAACAAGATCTTACTAAGATGAACTCTGAGGAACAACTTCCTAAAACTCTGATGGACTATATACTGTACCTTGAAGAAGAGCTGGAAGTGCCTATTCAGATAGTCTCTGTTGGACCAGACAGAACCCAGACCATACACAGAGAACTGGCAGTTTCATAAGACCTTTACCCGTCTGCAAGTATTAAAACTGTATTAAAGAAGACTCTTCTGCATCAAAAAATCCTATTTTTGGTCAAAATTCTGCCCTTGAAAGGAATACTTTGCATACTTATCTTCATGCTTCCCCTAAGTTGGGTTAGTGCCCAGGATAAAGATCCTAAACCACGGCAGATCAATATTGTTTACGGAGCCAATTTTACCAAGGATGAAGTAAACTATCCCGGAGCTTCTATTTTTAGCAAAGACGACAAGCAGGTTCAATTTGAACATCAGGGAGCTGATCTTTGGTGCGACATCGCCATTTTTTATCAAAAAGAGAACAAATTAAAGGCCATTGGAAATATCAGGCTTACTCAGGGCGATTCTGTGCAAATGACCAGTGGGAAGATAGATTACGATGGCAATATAAAACTGGCAAAAGCGTGGGAAAAGGTGGTGCTGAAGAACTCAGACATGACCCTCAGAACAGACACCCTCTATTTTGACAGGGAAAACCAGGAATCGTATTACAATAATTCCGGAACCATCATTGATTCTGCCAATACGCTTACCAGCAAAGTTGGGCGGTTTTTTATGGAACTCAAGAAATACCAGTTCCTGCAAAATGTCAATA
>CBDUON010000059.1:0-12688 GCA_965368835.1 uncultured Eudoraea sp.
TTTCCTTTAACTTTCTATCACTCACATTTACTGCCTCCCCCTCAGATTCACGAATAGCGTACAAGGCCTCTTCCCCGTCAAAACTATGCCAGTTGATAAGAGGTTCATTGTATTTGGTTTCTTTGATATTCTTGGGCTCAAGGTCTTTACAATGATCCAATCCTTTTTTAAACGATTGAACAATAGGATTTTTATAGGAGGAAGACGCAGCGATCATTTTTGGTATCCTGGAAGTTTTTCCTCGCTTATACAAACTAACAAACCCTCTATAGATCCCTGCCAGCAAAGTGCCATTTGAGACTGGAACGGCACAGTATTTTGGAGCATCCCCTAGATCTTCAAATATCTCATATGCGATTTGGGCATAAGCTGAAATCTGCAAGGGAGTATTTGTGGCACCAGGATTGGCATCGTACCACTCATTAACCTTTGCCAGTTCCGTACTTTGTGCTACTACATCTTCATAGCTTCCTTCTAGCCTAATAATTTCTGCATTCAGGGATTGCATTTCTTCTATTCTATCTGTATGATAGGATTCAGGGATATAGATCTTACAATGTATGCCGGCAAGCTTTGCAGCCAAGGCCACCGCCACCCCATAATTTCCACATGTTGCAAGAGACACCACATCAAAGTCGCGTCTGAGCGCATCATACACTTGTGCAAAAGCAATACGATCTTTCTGGGTACCTGTGGGATTATCTCCCTCATATTTGATGTACAACTGGCGTATGCTGAATTCACGCTCCAGCGCTTTGGCCCTATTTAGGGCAGTATCGCCCACTTCAAGGTTAAGAATATCCTCAAAACTTTCCAGGCGATCTGTAACCGACTTACTTTTGTCGATCACAAATTCACTTAGTTTTAAAGTTTCTGAAGAGACTTTGTTTTCTGCGGTTTTAACACCATCACGAAGATTCATAAATAGCAACAATTGGGTTTCTATAGTATACTAAATTCAACTCGAATTATAAAGCAATATTACTACTTATTTTAATGTAATTATTGGAAATTTCAAAGGGTTCTTTTGGCAGATTACTACTATAAAACAAAGGCTGATTACCTATTAAAACTAAACTTTTTTAGGGTCGATAGATCAGCTTCGTTAGAGCTTCTGTTCTTATTTGTCAATATTCTGTGTTACCTTTAATTTTTTGGTAATTGATCGTTAAAGAACCAACAATTCTATGCTTGTATTCACCCTGGTAACCCTTTATATTCTCCTCGCACTTTTCCTGATCTATGGTTTATTGATCAATGGGGTGCGTCCGGCCAGAACTTTGGCCTGGCTTCTTGCCATCTTTACTATTCCGGTTGGAGGTATTTTATTATATATAATGTTAGGGAGAAACAGACGTAAAAAAAAGTTAGCCCGACTCAGAAAAAATTCTATTGAGATCCCCTCATATTCAGAAAATATAGAAACAACTATAAAGAACCCCAAATACAAGAAAATGATGTCTCTTATTAAAAAAGTGACTCATTTCCCTCCTACCTCTCATAATGAAGTAACCCTTTTAGAAGACGGAGAGCGCACTTTCCATAATATCTTTGAGGCATTAGAAAAGGCTGAGAAATACATTTACCTGCAGTACTATATTTTTGAAGAAGGGGAATTGACCAGTAGGTTGTTGACCCTCTTTGAAAAAAAGATCCAAAATGGGGTTGTAATAAAGATGATCTATGATGGGGTTGGCAGTTATTCCTTGAGTTCTTCATATTTAAAAAAGCTAAAAGATATGGGGGTAGAGGTTTATCCCTTCCTCCCATTTCGTTTTGGACGGTTTCTTTCATCCTTAAATTATCGCAATCACCGTAAAATCATTGTCGTAGACGGAATTATTGCCTTTTCCGGGGGTATGAATATCTCAGATAAGTATCTTAAGGGAGGTGAGGATCTTGGAAAATGGCATGATATGCATCTGGAAATAAAAGGTCCGGCTGTGGCTTTTATGGAACATGTTTTTATTTCAGATTGGTTTATGGTCTCCGAGAAAAAAACACCTAACACTTCCGCAGCTGAGGTAAAAAAAGATTCCGATTTGAAAACCATTGTTCAGGTGGTGCCAAGTGGCCCGGATGATGCATTCCCAAATATAGAACAGTCTTATTTATCGATTATTACAGAAGCTCAGAAGTACCTGTATATTACCAATCCCTATGTGATTCCCAGTAATGAGATTTTAAAGGCAATGCAGATGGCGGCTTTGAGCGGAATAGACGTTCGATTACTAATTGCCGAAAAAAGCGATAGCAAACTTGTTGACTGGACGGTTCGCTCATACTTCGATTCATTTCTAAAATCGGGGGTACGTATCTTTCTATTCCCATATGGTTTTCTGCACAGCAAGATCCTGGTAAGCGATGACGATATTGCCTCAATAGGGACTGCAAATATTGACGTACGCAGTTTTGAGCACAATTATGAAGTGAATGCGCTCTTGTATGATAGTGATAAGGCCAAGATACTCCGCAAGAATTTCCTGAGAGATTGTAAGAGAAGTAAGGAATTAAAATTTGATGCTTATCGCAAACGACCTGCGGTTGACAAGCTGATCGAAGGAATTGCAAGGGTTTTTGCCCCTGTTTTGTAAAAGGTATATATTCTAATAATCTGTCTTTAGGGTATCTCTACGGTTTTTCTTTTCTAAAAATAAGATCTTCATGTGCCAAAGTTGAGACCACCAGGTCTATGTATTCGTCAATGGTGTCCTCTGCTTCAATAGGATCGGAAACCTCAATTACTCCTCGCCAGATTAGATCGCGCTCCTTGTCAACACAGATACAATACAAGGCGGTCTCTACAAAATAAACCGTGTATTGTTCATAGTATTGATCTTCGTAATAAATGTTCTGGTGACTGAGATAGTCATCCTTAAACCTTGCATTGTTTCTGTCGAGCTCCGAAAGTTTTTTACTCAGGGTCTGCCTGTTCTCTGAACCTAGTATTTTAGTAAATAGGATAGCATCAAAATCCTTTTCAAGTAAACGTTCTTCCACTTCATTTAATTCTTTATCTGTACGTACAGAATTAGTAAAAGCAACATCAAAAAGATCTAAACTTCTCATTGCTTCAATACCCTGCTGGGTAAATTTCTCAGTCATCTTGGTTTCAAACTGCAATCTGGCATCCGGACTGGGGGTCATCCCAACCACAAGCACTTTGTAGGCATCGAACAGTACAATATCAGGATTCTTCCAACTACTGACAATTTCAGCATCGGAACAAGCCAGAAGCACTATAAAAAAGGGCAAAATGAATTTTTTCATGATATAGGTGTTTTGTAATTATCATGTTTAGAATGAATTACTTCATACTATCAATAGCAAGATACTTGTCCCGGAAGCATTTTCATATGACAATTATCAGCTAACTGCGATTATTTATGACCTTTTATGTCGTTTTTTCAAAATAGCTGTAGCGTAGGTATAGATCTCAGCCTTCAGCCTTATAAAATTGTCAAGACAATCTTCTGCTTCTACTCTAAACTGTTGATGTTTTATTTGATAGGCATGATCTAATGAACTATTTAAAATTTCCAATAATCCGCCTAATTTGTTTTCATGATCGGTTACATCTTTAATAACTTTAGAACAAAGTTTTTTAGACTCCTGCAGTCTTCCTTCATATTTTTGAAGGTCTTCAAATAAGGCAGGAGTATCTGGTTCAAAAACATAGGAATTTAAAAGATGATCAAAGAAAACGATCTCATCTGCCATAAATTTAAGATGTGAGATCCACTTTTTTGATTCCTCATGCAGTTCTTCTATTCCCATTTTTCTAAGCACTAATTGTTTTTCCATCGTGATACGTTTTTATATGTCCACTATCTCTTACTCGTATACTATCCCAGGCTACTTATCCTTTTAAATAAGCTGCACTGTATCCCAGAGTTCAGGCATTGTTACCCGCCATCCCAGGGATCCTTCAATCTTCTTCTTAAAGCCTTCTATGGCCTCGGGCTCTCCATGGATCAAAAAGGTATTTTCAGGAATATTTTTAATATCACTTAGCCAGTTCATCAGTTCTGCCTGATCAGCATGGGCAGAAAGACTCTCCAAATGAACCACTGAGGCCTTTACCTCGTGATCTTTACCAAAAATTCTCAATTGGGTTTCTCCTTCAAGTAGTTTTCTCCCCCTGGTACCTTCAGCCTGGTAGCCCACCATTAAAACAGTGGTAGTTTCCAGGTGTATCTTTTGCTTTAAATAGGTAAGGATTCTACCCCCGGATATCATACCACTACCGGCAATTACAACCTTAGGCCTTGGATCATCTATGGTCTTCCAGGTATCTTTATAGGAGCTGATTATGGTCATGTGATCGCACATAGCACTAAAATCAGAAAGCGGCATTTTATGCCATTTTGGAAAGAGTTTAAAAAGTTCTAACACGTCTGTTCCCATTGGACTGTCTATGAATATAGGAATATTGGGAATTCTGTTCTTTTGAAATAGCCGCCATAAGATCACCATGAGCAACTGAAGTCGTTCTACAGCAAAAGAAGGAATCAATAAGATCCCTTGTTCATTAATGGTTTTATGAACCAGCTCAATAAGTATGGCTTCCACATCCTCATCCGGATGTAATTTGTTCCCATAGGTACTTTCCATAAAAAGATAATCTGCCCACTCCGGTCGCTTGGGATCCAACAATAAAAGATCATCTGGTCTTCCTATGTCCCCAGAAAAAACATACTCTTTTTCATCAATCTTTAATGTAATAAAGGTAGCACCCAGAATATGGCCATTGTACGAAAAACGAAGCTGTACCTCATCAGATAAAGGAATCCATTGATCTGGTTCTACCGTATAAAAAAGATCAATAGCATTCTCGGCTTCTTCCAGGGTGTAAAAAGGCAATGCCGGACTATGTTTAGAATACCCTTCCTTGTTGGCTTTTTCTGCCTCTTCTTCATGTATTTTCGCACTGTCTCGCAGGATGATAGCGGCAATCGCCAGGGTAGGTGCCGTACCGAGGATCTTGCCATTAAAACCCTCTTTCAGCAAGCGTGGTAAATAGCCCGTATGATCCAGATGACCGTGCGTAAGAAGCACCTTATCTATAGCACTAACATCTATAGGTAAAGGCAACCAATTCTGTTCTCTAAGGGCTTTAAGCCCTTGAAACATTCCACAATCTATAAGCAACTTCAACCCATCAGTTTCCAAATAATATTTGGATCCGGTTACGGTTTGAGCAGCTCCTAAAAATTGCACTTTTACCATGGCATTACTTATCTTTTAAAATTGACATAATTGACCAATTTCCTTTAAAATTCTTGTTTTCCTATTCTCTGAGATTCCAAGATGGTCCAAATAAAAAGTGTCTTTATACAATTGCCTGCAAAGCACAATATCCCTACTTAAGAGAAAATGCTTTTCTCTTTGAGATAAAAGGGTAGAAACAGTAATTGGGTATAAAGCCAACCTGTCTATTCTATTGCGTAAACCATCATCTGCAGGATGGTCCCAACTAAGAAGGTATAAACCGGCACATTGGCCGTAATTATTCGCTTCCTCTGTAAAACGGGTATTGGTGACGACCCATCCTTCATCGGGAACCCTAAAGCCTTCGCTGTTATTCTCTGTTTCACAGACATCTTTAAATCTGGAATTAATATACAAGGGAACCTTTACATTACAATTACGCCCTTCTTCCCCGTGAAATTTACATTCAATGAGATACGTCTTACCATTTTTCCTGGCTAGTACATCTATCTCATGTGATACACATTTTCCCTTTACCACTTTCCCTACCTCAGTTTTGTATCCTGAAAATTCGAGCAACGTACCTATAAACTTTTCAAAGGGAAAACCAGTTGGTCCCAGTTCATAAATAGCCTTTTTTAGTTTGTATTTGGAAGCAAAAAGGGGTTTCTTACGTTTTAAAATGGCATAGGCTCTGTTGTAGATCTCTTTTGTACTGATCCCCTCAAACAGCTCTTCCTTGACCTTTTGAAGTACTGTGTTAACCGTACTTTCGTCTGCACCACTATGACGCAAAGATTCAGCAAGCTTGAGGGAGGAAAAGGGAACTCTTTCTCCGGAAGATTTCCTGATTTCAATAATCTTGTTCTCCATGAGGCAGTTCAAATTAAAATTTAGGTCACGGCTAAACTATTATTCATTTGGGTGCGGTAAAACCATGAAGGGAATAGTTACATGGAAACCGATCTTTTTGATCACAGGCTCTATAAATAAACGTTCCATAAACGTGTGTTTGTTCTGGATCATTACTAATATGTTCACCTTTGATTTAGATTTAAATGAATTGATACCTTCAATGATCTCCTGACTTGGAAGATCATGAAAATGATGGTTCCTTTCGCCCATTAGATGATGTAGAGTATCCTTGTTTTTTAGTTGCTTTTCTGTTAGTTCATTTCCACTGGAAATGTGGATAATGTCTACTTTGGAATTAAAATGAGCAGTAAGATCTAACAACACCGATAATTGGGCATGTTGGTAGTCTATCTCAAAATCTGTAGGAAATAAAATCTCTTTAGGATCTGTAAAGTCGTATCCTGCAGGCACCGCTAAAACCGGACATGGGGCTTTTTTTATTACATGAACCGTATGCGATCCCATAAATATCTCTTTGGCGCCAGTGGCCCCCTGTGTCCCCATGATGATCATATCTACTTCTTCCTTATTTGCCACATCAACGATCTCATCTACCAGCAAATTAAAAACGGAATGAATGATTATGGTATGTTTTGGGTTCTTAAATTTTTGCTCAAGCTCTTTCTTTAAAGCTTCCAATTGATCTATGGAATGGGACTGATAGATGTCTCCCAAACCAATTTGGCCCGGACTATGCAGAATGTATTCCGACTGATAAATGGCCGGGGTATACGTATTTAATAAGTAGAACGTACATTCCTCCTTACTGTAAAGTTTTAAGGCATAACAGATAGCTTTATAAGCATTATCAGAGAAGTCGGTAGGAAGAATTATCTTTTTCATTCTGGAATAATTTAAAATTAACGTGCTAAATTCTGAAGTACCAAAAATGGTATTTTAAGATGCAACCCTAACTTGTTGAGTGTGGTAGGCATCAATAGATCCTCTAAATGTGAATGTCTGGTATTTACCATCACCAACATGTCTATGTTATGATGAACAATATATTTTGTTATGGCCATGGTTTTGTCTTTTTCGGGGGTGGTTTCAAAGACCAAATTTGCTTTTTTTAATTCTGCTTTTAAAAAATTCTGATTGTCTTCCTGTCTTAAGGATAATTTCTTCATAGGATCTATATACAACATATGAATAGTAGATCTGAAAGAGCCTGTTAGTTCGCAAAGAAGTTTTAGTTCTCTTCGTTTGTAAGGAATCAAATAATTGGAAGGGAACAGCAGTTCCTTAGGTGAATGATACCCATAATTTTCTGGGATGGCCAGCACAGGGCATTGAATATATTTCATGACATTGAGCGTATTGCTTCCAAAAGTATTGCTCCTGTCATTGGATGCTCCACGAGTACCCATGACAACAATGTCTGTATTTTCTCGCTCTACCAAATCATTAACTTCATCTATAATAGATCCAAAGGTTGCTATAGAAGTATAGCTATGCTTTGGGTTAGGGGCGTATTCCTTTATCCTTTTCATTAATTCTCCAAGGGCGGAAGCCGTTTTTTGCTCCACTTCATCCTTCCTTTTATCAAGAATACTGCGCTGCGTTATATTACCTAGTTGATATACTTCATCTGCATACGCATGTATAATAAAGATCTCACTTTTTTCATATTTAAAGATCTCACAGGCGTATTTTAAGGCATTGTACGCATTGTCTGAAAAATCTGTTGGCACAACAATTTTTCTCATGATTATTAATTTTGGTATACTTTCTTAAAGGTAGCCTAAAACACAGTGCAGAATTATGATATTCGTCAGTTAAATCAATTAAATTATTTTATAATTTCATGGAATATATGTAGACCCATGAAGCGTAGTTTTAAAGATATCATTTCGTCCGAAATACCAGTCCTAGTCGATTTTTATGCTGACTGGTGTGGTCCTTGTAAAATGTTGGCACCTATTCTCAAAGAAGTAAAAGATGAGTTAGGGGATGCTATCCGTGTGATAAAGATAGATGTAGATAAAAATCAATCTTTAGCCGCTAAATTTCAGGTACGGGGTGTCCCTACACTCTTGGTTTTTAAGAACGGGCAGCAATTGTGGCGACAATCTGGTCTGGTTCAGAAAAAAGATCTGGTGCAAATACTTCAATCGCACCAATAAAAAAGTAAGGACTAATGTTTGGCTTGAATAGCTTTTCTTTTTTTAAGCTGAGTTTCCAGATCCTTTAAGGTTTTAGCCGCGGCTTTTTCAAAATTATCTTCTATGGATTTAGCAAAGATCCGAGGACCGGGAGCTTCTATTTTCATCTCACATACCTTGTTCTTACCTGTGGGGTCATTCTCCAACTTAAAGTAGACATCGGTGCTTACAATCCAATCATATTTAGCTCCGAGTTTTTCAAGTTTTTGAGTAAGTAATTCGTTCATCGCCTCACTGGTAGGCATGTGCAGGTACTGAATGTTTATGGTCATAGTAAATAAATTTATGTTAGATAAAAATAGCACTTTTTGGACGTAAATTCCATGATATTTATCAGTCTCTTTGGTCCAATTTCAAAATTTTTAAGAATGAGACCGTTCTTTTAAATCCTACTTATAATCTCAATGTATGTCCCCGTGCAAATCTTTCAAAGGCGTTCGTTATAATTGATCCAACCTTATGATAATTGTCATTGTTCTACCTTCCTTAATAACCTAATTTAGGTAAAATATATTTGTTGTATGCAACTACTACGTGCTTATCTGTCTTTTACAATTCTCTTTGGATTAAGTGTTTTGATATTGGTAAGTTGTGGCACTAAAAGGGAAAAGATACAACCCAAGATCACTGCCATTACGGAATCTGTGTACACTTCCGTGACCATTCAGCCAGATAGTCTGTACCAGGCGTATGCCTCCGTAAGTGGCATTCTTGACAAAAATCTTTTGGAAGAAGGAGATGCCGTTCAAAAAGGTATGGCCATAGCCCAGATCATTAATACAGTTCCAAAATTAAATACTGAAAATGCACGCTTGAATCTGGAATTGGCCAAAAAAAATTACTTGGGGAAGGATGCCGTATTAAAAGGCCTGCGGGAAAGGATTGAGGCTGCTGAACTGCAACTGTATAATGACTCATTGAATTTTAACAGACAACGTAACCTTTGGGAGCAAAATATTGGTTCACAGACCCAATACGACAATAAAAAACTGGCCTATGAACTTTCCAGCAATAATGTGAAGTCGCTCCGCACCTCCTATGATCAGACAAGAAATGATCTGGAAACAAAATACAGGCAAGCAATGAATTCGTATAAAAATTCTGCGAATACCACCCGCGATTTTGCAATAGAAAGCAAGATCAATGGTACGGTTTACGCCTTGTACAAGAATCCGGGGGAGATCATAAATACCATGGAACCGCTAGCCTCTGTTGGGAGTTCTAATGTATTTGTGGTAGAAATGCTCGTAGATGAAGTAGATATTGTGAAGATTGAACTTGGGCAAAAAGCACTCATTACCCTGGATGCCTATCCGTCTGAGGTATTTGAAACCAGGATCAACAAAATCTATCCAAAAAAAGACGATCGTTCCCAAACTTTTAAAATTGAGGCCGCATTTGTTACTCCCCCAGATAAATTATATCCCGGTCTATCTGGCGAGGGCAATATCATCATACAACAAAAAGAAGATGCTTTAGTAATCCCGAAGGCATATCTAATAGGAAATAATAAAGTGGAAACCGAGAATGGGGAAGTAGAAATTACACTTGGCTTACAAAACTTTCAATATGCAGAAGTTCTATCAGGGATCAATAACACCACTTATCTTTTAAAACCAAGGGAATGATTCAGTGGAAAGTTATACTCAATATAGCCAAGACCCATCTTCTTACCAAGATGAAGTCTACGGCAACTGCATCTCTCGGTGTCACTTTTGGTATTGGAGCCTATATCACTCTGGTAAGTTTTATGACAGGACTCAATGCCATGCTAGACGATCTCATATTAAACCAAACTCCGCATATTCATCTTTACAATGAGATACAACCCACAGAAAAGCAACCTGTAGCCTTGTATGATACTTTTGAAGGGGCTTTTAATGTAGTTCATTCTGTAAAACCCAAACAAAGCCAACTTAAAATTCACAATGCCCTTCCTATTCTAGATTACCTTAAGGAAGACCCTGAAGTAAAAGGTGCAACCCCGCAAGTTAGAGCTCAAATATTCTATCTCTCGGGATCAATTGAATTAGGTGGAAATTTAATTGGAATAGATATAATGGAGGAGGTGCGCTTGTCTAACTTTAGGGATTATATAGTAGACGGAGATCCGGAAGATTTGG
Organism: uncultured Eudoraea sp.; assembly: GCA_965368835.1. Taxonomy (GTDB): domain Bacteria; phylum Bacteroidota; class Bacteroidia; order Flavobacteriales; family Flavobacteriaceae; genus Muriicola. Next base: position 10,412 of record CBDUON010000059.1, read on the forward strand.
AGAATTTGGATAATGGAATCTTACTTGGAGCCGGACTAGCAAAAAAAATGTCTTTATCTATAGGCGATAGAGTACAGATCAGCACTGTTAGAGGCGATATCTTTCCTCTGAAGATCGTAGGGATCTATCAAAGTGGTATTGCCGAAATAGACAATATTCAGAGCTACGCAAATTTGGCCACAGTGCAGAGAATCCTGGGAGAAGCTACCAATTACATTACCGATATAAACATCAAACTAAACAACATAGAAGAGGCCTTTCCAATGTCTCAAATACTCGAAAAACAATTCAATATAAAAGCTACAGATATTAATACGGCTAATGCACAATTTGAAACAGGAACCAATATCCGAAACCTTATTACCTATGCTGTATCCATTACCCTGCTTATTGTGGCGGGATTTGGCATTTACAATATCCTGAATATGCTCATCTATGAAAAAATGAACGACATTGCCATCCTGAAGGCTACAGGGTTTTCAGGTAGAGATGTGCAACTAATTTTTATGAGTCAGGCTATGATCATCGGTCTGGTTGGAGGTATACTGGGACTGTTCATAGGATTTGGTCTCTCAGTCTTTATAGCCCAGCTACCCTTTGATACGGAAGCCTTACCAACCATAAAAACCTATCCGGTAAATTTTAAGGTACAGTATTATGTAATAGGAATTGTATTTGCGCTGATCTCAACCTTTATAGCGGGTTACCTCCCTTCTAATAAAGCTAAGCGAATAGATCCGGTACGTATTATCCGAGGCACCTAAAAATAAATTATGAGTCCTGTCCTGGAAACAAAGAACATCAACAAGTATTTTCGAAAACCCGTGGATTTTCACGTATTGAAAGACATTAGTTTTTCTATAAACAAAGGAGAATTTGCTTCTATCATGGGAAAATCGGGTTCGGGTAAGTCTACCTTACTTTACATCTTATCTACGATGGACACGGACTATGAAGGACAGCTCTTTTTAAACAATGAATTGGTTACAGGAAATTCGCACCAGACTCTTTCAAAAATAAGGAACGAACATATTGGCTTTGTTTTTCAATTCCATTACCTGCTGTCAGAATTTAGTGTTCTGGAGAATGTTATGCTACCAGCCAAAAAACTAGGTGCAAAGACCTATCAGGAAATTGAAAATGATGCGAAAGAAAAATTAGAAATGCTCAATATTGGCCATTTGGGTCCCAAGAGGGCATCACGTATTTCCGGAGGTGAAAAACAACGTGTTGCCATTGCCAGGGCACTAATTAACAATCCGACTATTCTTATGGGCGATGAACCCACTGGTAATCTGGATAGTTTTAATGCAGAGAATGTGTTTCAGATCTTTAAAAAACTAAAGGAAGAACAAGGACTATCCTTACTTGTTGTTACACACGACTTCGATTTTGCTAAAAGAACGGATAGGATCATAGAAATGGAGGATGGACGAATCATTTCTGATGGTTCCTGAATTCTTTAAATATGATATAAATCATAAGAATTGTCTGCATCTCCTTGTACTTTTATTACTCACATAAATACCTTTTCGTCATGAGCAAATTGAGCACAAATCCCAGCATCAGTGACTACGGAAAATCTAATTGGGAAGAATTCTATTTCCTTGCAAAACATTGGAAATCTGATCTTGAATTTTATAAAGATGATCTGCGTTTCCTTCATAATCTCATAGAAAAATATCTGATTTGGATCACCAAGAAAGAGAACCTTGAAAGGGTAGCCGATATCCGAAATAAAGAACATGCTCTTACCCTTAGCTGTGATGCACTGCGCCAAAAAGTGTCCTCTCATTTAGAAATGGCCTCCAATATAGTTAAAGGAGGAAATGAAACTGCTAAAAAAGACTTTTTCACCAATCATGCTGTGCTTGAAAATGAAATTGCAGAGTTTGTGAAATCCTTTAGGGAAAGCAGGAAAGAGGTATTTAAAGTAACAGAATACGTTATAGATAGTGAAGAATTAAGGAATATTCTGGACCCTTAGATCCCAAACGTATCACTTTGGCTTACATAAACCAGGCGGGACGATGAAACATCTTATTCCTATCCTAATAATAATACATGGTGCCATTCACCTCCTGGGGTTTTTAAAAGCGTATGGGTTTATAAAAGCCTCACCAATGACCCAAACCATTGGAACTACAGCGGGTAGTTTTTGGCTTATTTCATTTCTACTCTTCCTTCTTTCAGTTTTTCTATTTTATACTAGACAGTCGTTTTGGCCTTTTGTACTGATAGCGGCAATATTGATCTCACAAATTCTTATCATACTCA
>CBDUON010000060.1:0-12629 GCA_965368835.1 uncultured Eudoraea sp.
CGTCGCCATCTTTTACAATCGTTTAAGGCGTGCAAAGATAATTTATTTTTATCAATTGCAAACCAAATTCCTATTTATTTCGGCTTTGCTTTATAAGCAGCCAAATTGAAAATACGCTTTCTATGAGGCTCTTACTTTTTGCTTCCTAAGAGGATCCTTTGTCAGTTCCTCATACTCCTCCCTATTCTTAAAGATCTTTATTCCCGTAAAGACGGCTTCCTTGAAGGAACCGGGATCTGCCACCCCTTTCCCTGCTATTTCGTATGCCGTACCATGATCCGGGGAGGTTCTAACCTTAGATAAACCTGCTGTATAGTTAACTCCCTGACCAAAGGAAAGGGTTTTAAAAGGGATAAGACCCTGGTCATGATAGGCCGCTAAAATGGCATCGAACTGCCTAAAACTGTCAGAGCCAAAAAAACTATCAGCGGCATATGGACCAAAAACGAGCTTTCCCGTATTAGATATTTCTGCAATTGTGGGTTTAAGTACTTCCTCATCTTCTTTCCCAATTACCCCATTATCTCCACTATGCGGGTTGATCCCTAGGAGGGCTATCTTTGGTTTCCGAATTCCAAAATCCATCTTCAGGCTTTTCTCTATGATCCCAACCTTGTTCTGGATCAACTTTTTGGTAATAGACTGTGCCACATCCTTTACGGCTACATGATCTGTTAACAGTCCGACCTTTAAAGTGTCTGTTACCATAAACATCAAACTATCGCCTTCCAATTCTTTTGCCAAATAATCTGTATGACCCGGGAAATTAAAATCTTCTGCCTGTATATTCTTTTTATTGATCGGTGCGGTTACCAAAATGTCTACCTCACCATTCTTTAAAGCGCCAACGGCTGCTTTTAAAGAACGAATGGCATACAAGCCGGCTTCCTCCGTTTCTTTTCCGTAGCTGATATTCGGTGTTTCTTTCCAGACATTCACCACATTGATCTTTCCATCTATGGCTCGGGAGGCACTATCAACTCCATGAAAAGTGAGCTCCATACCAAGGTCGTTCTTTTGTTGAGATATGGTCTTTGTGGAAGCGAAAATGACCGGGGTACACAACTCCATCATCCTAACATCTTCAAAAGTCTTCAGGATCACTTCACAACCAATACCGTTTAAATCTCCTACGGAGATCCCAACTTTTATTTTTGAATTTTCATTCCTCATATAACTGTGCTTTGCACTAACTTTGTGTTCCCGGGTGGGAACGTATATTATCGCAGTAAAAGTGCCTGGATATTGCTCTTTACGCTGCCACTTTCCACGCTAATTATTGTTCAAAAATAAGCTATAAAGCGCGTATTCATTGCGAAATTTTCGCTTTTCTTAAAACTTCCGATGCATGTTTACAGGAATCATTGAAACCCTTGGAAAAATTACCCGACTTAAAAAAGATGGAGGCAATTTACACCTAACCATCTCCTCCGGGCTTACCCCCGAATTAAAGGTAGACCAAAGTGTGGCTCACAACGGGGTTTGCCTAACGGTGGTGAATATCCAAAACAATGAATACACGGTTACCGCTGTTGAGGAAACCTTATTAAAGACCAATTTAAACGACTTAAAAGAAGGCGCCCTGGTTAATCTGGAGCGGGCCATGATCCTTGGCTCTCGTTTAGATGGCCATATTGTCCAGGGACATGTAGATACTACTGCAACTTGCACCCATGTAGAAGAAAGGGATGGTAGTTGGTATTTTACTTTTGCTTATGAGCCTAACGAGCAACATGTCACCATAGAAAAGGGTTCAATCACAATTGATGGAGTGAGCCTAACGGTGGTAAATTCTCTTCGGCATTCCTTTAGCGTTGCCATTATTCCTTACACCTACGAACACACTCGTTTTAAGGAATACAATAAAGGCAGCAGGGTGAATCTGGAATTCGACGTTATTGGGAAATATGTTGCCAGGCTAGTGGCTAACAGCCTATAAAATTTTCTCCGGGAACCAGGTTAATCTTCAAAAAAACTGATGGAAGAACCTATCCAGGTATCATTGGTGAGGTGGGATACATTGATAAGTCCGCCTTTCCCCATCCTGGTGAGGTTAATGACCGGTTTTAGTTTTCCTGCTTCTTCGTTCCATACATACAAGATGCGTAACTCTACCTTAGAATTCTTGTCTGTATTGGTTTTAACAAGCGAGGCATAGGTCACCTTCTTTTGAAGCATATAGTTTTTGCGATCCTTTATCTCATTGAGCATCTCCCAGGTTGGTTCCAGGTTTACTCCTTTCCCCGCAAAGGAAAACAAGGGCTTTAGCACATATTGATGAAGATCAATATCTTCAGGAATTTCATCCAAATAATACGACTCCGGTACACTTTCATGAGACAGCATGGGCATAATACACTTGGAGATCATAAAGAACCAATCGGGATTGGTGATCCAGGTAACCTCCAGGTCGTCAAAAATATTGAAATTGGTCTTCAGGTCCTGAAACTGGTACAGGTCATCAAAAATTACACGGTTATAAATACGGTGTATTCTAATCTTGCGACCGTCCTTTTCATAAAATAACTGTTTCCCTTCCTTAATGACCTTGGTCATGCAAACAACTTCAATTCCCAATGCAATTTTTGTAGCCCAAAAGTCGATCCGGGTCTTTTGTTTCTCCGGAAAGATCTCCATTAAGATGACATTTTCAGGATCTTCCTTCCCGATTATTACTTCTTTAAGCATTTTGAAATAACTTTCTTCCGTATGTCCATCAAAAAAGTAATGGTACCCTTCTTTTGGCAGATTAGGATAATGCTTTAAATAGGCCTTGGCCAAATATGGCTGATAGCAGAAAAGTGAAGGAAAAGCCTGTAATTCTATCAGCTGAGGGCTAAGATTACCTGCTTCATCTTCACACAATCCAAAATCGATCCCCAAAAAATGAGGATTTCCGGAATGGGATGCTGAATGCAAATTTTTTGGCATAAAACGGTGCTTTACCGCTTCAAAATCGATGTCGTCTAATTGCGCCAGAATGGCATTACAGGCGTCGTACACCTTTTTTTCCATCGCCTTGTCAAAGAAGACCGGCGTTTCTGAGATCCTAAAGGCACAAGGCTCACCCAGGGTATCTGTAATCTCTTTTTGAAGCTTTTCGTAATAAGACTGATCGAATTCCTTGTTAAATTGCTCCCTAATTTTGGGTATCATACAGAAATTGGTGTTTGATGGTCAATGGCATCTGCTGCCTGTTGTAAAAATCTGGGGATGATGGTCCTGTTTGTCCTCAGGATCTTGTCATCATCATCTAAGTGGATCATCATATCATGATACTTCCTTTTTCCATGGTGTTTTATGATATGATCTCGCTTGTCTGCTCTTTTAAAATAGCGCATCATCCCTTCAGAATCTGCTTCGGGATGAAATTGTACCCCAAAGATTTCCTTCGAAAAACGAATGCCCATTACAGCGCGTTCTAATGGTACATGAGGGCGCTTTTTTTCTTTACATAAAACTGTACAGCCCAAATTCTTAAGTTTCTTCTTTTTGGGTTTTACCACCTGATAATCTCTGGAGTCTACCGCATAAAAAGGATTCTGCAAGCCCTCAAGGAGGTACTCCTTCTTTCCACGCTTTGTCTTGTGTACCGGCATGATCCCGAAAGCGGTCGACTTTCTTCTTTTGATCTTGGCCAACTTCCAGTGCAAGCACGCCAATTGAAATGAATGACAAATCAGGAATAGATATTTTTTCCTCTCTTCCAATAGATTGTGCCCGTAGATTTCATCTAAGAATCTAAAATACTTCTTCTCCCATTTTTCCCCGTTTTCTTTTGGGGAACCAGGACCACCGGAAGAGATAAAAATATCGTAGTCTAATAGTTCCGGAAGTTCATAGTTCGTGCGAACATCAAAAATCTGATAATCGCCGCCAACCTCTTCATTCTCAAAAAACTGTTCCACCAGCATTTTTATACAACGCATGCCTTCATTAGGCTGACCTGCGTTCATATCAAGGATGGCTATCTTATATGTAGGGTGCATGTATTATTCTCTTTTCGTACTGGGAAGCAATGTGATCATAAGCCGGTTATGGCCCTTGTCATCTCAATTATAACCCTTTGGAGGTTTGTTCCACAATATATTTAACTACTTCTTTAAGGTCTTTGGTATCATTATAAACCTGGAGTTGCCTGTCTGCTCCGGAGCCTTGTTCTAACATTTGATACACGTAATTCACATCATGTCGGCATCCCAATTCATCCACCACGTCTTCTACAAAGTCGAGAAGTTCCGCAATCAAAACTTTAAATGGCACTTCTTCTTCCTTGCCAAAATCAATCAGCTTTGATTCTATCCCCCATCGGGCAGCACGCCATTTATTTTCATTGATAAGGACACGTCTATACGATCTAAAACTTTGATTCTTCTGATGTAGTCTGTGCAATTTGGCAATGATACATTGCATCAAAGCGGCAATACAGGTAACCTCATCCACGGTCATGACCATGTCGCATACTCTGAATTCTACCGTTGGATAAAATGGATGTAAACGAATATCCCACCAGATCTTCTTCCCGTTATCTATGCAATTTGTCTTTACAAGTATCTCCACAAATTTGTCATACTCTGCAACACTCGCAAAATATGGAGGGATCCCCGTACGCGGGAATTTATCAAAGATCTTTGAGCGAAATGATTTAAATCCGGTATCTCTTCCTTCCCAGAACGGGGAGTTTGTAGATAGCGCATACAAATGTGGCAGAAAGTAACGAGCCACATTCATTATTTGCAATCCTTCTTCCCTACTTGGGATGCCCACGTGCACGTGCAATCCAAAAATAAGGTTAGACCTGGCTACATCCTTCATTTCTGCAATAAGCTGATCGTAGCGAGGGTTAGGCGTAATAGCTTGTTCGCTCCACATAGAAAAAGGATGCGTCCCTGCGGCAGCAACTTTCAATCCTTCTTTCCCTGCCAATTCTATCACCTGTTGCCTCAGATAAGATACCTCATCCCTGGCTTCATTAATATTCTCGCAGATATTGGTCCCCATTTCCACCACGGACAAGTGCATTTCTTCCTTGATCCGCTCCTTTAAGAAAACTTTACCGTCTTCTAATATCTTAGACATTTGTGAAACCAAAGTAAGGTTGTCACTATCCAGGATCTGGAATTCCTCTTCAATGCCCAGGGTGAACTTATGCATAATGTCTGCTTTTTGTTAGCTTACTTTTTCTTCTTCGGCGTGGCCTTACGAGCCGGAGCTGCTTTTTTTGGAGCTGCTTTTGCTGTGGACTTAGGTGCAGGAGCCTCCTTTTTTGGAGCTGCCTTTGCTGTTGTCTTACGAGCAGGCGTTGCTTTATTAGGAGCTGCCTTTGCTGTTGTTTTGCGGGCAGACGTTGCTTTTTTAGGAGCCGCCTTTTTTGTGGCCTTCGCTTTTGTTTTCTTTTTAGGTGTCGCCTTTACAGCTGCTGCTATAGGAGCCTTCTTAACCTTGGCTCTCTTTACCTGCGCAGCCGATTTTAATGATATCTTTGGCGCTTTTGCCTTGGTTGGAGCAATCGCTTCTCTTAGGAAAGTACCCCAGGAACTATTATTCTGCTTCTCAGTATGAGCATTCGCCTTTTCAATAGCAAATTTAGCAGCGTGTTCAACGATCCACTTAAAGTTACCCTCTCCTACAGAATGGATGTCAGCATCCGGAGCCGGATTACAAAAATCAATAGCGTATGGAATACCATTTCTTACTGCAAATTCTACGGTATTAAAATCATACCCCAGAGCCTTGTTTAATGTAATGGTATAATCATGGATGGTCTTCATCAACTTCTGATGCTCTGCACCTGTGGTCTTAGGTTCAGTAACATAGCGGAGGTGAAATTCGTTCCTTGGTTCATACGGCATAATATGCACATATTTCTGACCTAAACAGTACACTCTGTAGTAATCATCAAATACAATCTCTTCCTGCAACATCATCACCAATTGACCTGTCTCTTCATGCTTTGCAAAAAGATCTTCAGGAGATTCTACCTTATAAACGCTTTTCCAACCCCCACCAGAATGTGGTTTCATATAGGCAGGAAATCCAATATAGTTAAAGATATAGTCCCAATCTAAAGGCCCCTTTAAATTCCTGAAAGACTTTTCTGTAGTATCATCCGGCCTTTCTTTGGAAGGCAATAAAATAGTTTTAGGTACAGGTACCCCCACTTGTAGGGAAAGGCAATTGTTAAAGAATTTCTCATCTGCACTCCACCAAAATGGATTGTTGATCACCGCAGTACCCATAAGTGCGGCATTTTTTAAATAGGATCTGTAAAAGGGCACCTCTTGAGAGATACGATCTATGATCACATGATAACCGTAATCTATTCCCTGTTGTACTTTATCGATTAAAACAGGCTCTGCTATTACCTCCCCGTTTCCTAATTCATTTACTCTATCAATAAAGGCCCATGGAAAGGTGTCTTCCATTCCAAATAAAATTCCTACTTTTTTTATCATTTTGTTTACTTTTTAGGTTTAAAAATACTTGCCTATATATTCCGGAAATGCCATTTTCCATAAAGGCCAATCGTGTTCTATCCATTTTTTTTCATCGTACCAATAAGGGATGCCTTTGGATTGAAGTATCCCTGCCATATGCTCATTCTTTGGCTTACAACTATCCCAATCTGAAGTGCTTAAAACAATGTTCATATGCTGGTATCTCCAGGCTTCTTCGTTTTGCATAAACTCATCAGGGCAATTGTAATAGATCCGCATATCATCAGAAAGAGGTACAAAATTGCGAATGGTAAATACCCCGGACAATGAGAACAAATGCGATACAAGATCTGGAAACCTGAAGGCGGTATTCCCGGCATGGTAGCCTCCAAAACTTACTCCGGCGACACCAATCCTGTGCGTATTACATTCCTTTTGAATAAAAGGGATAAGTTCGTTCTTTAGAAACTGCATATACATCTCGTAATTGTGGATCTTTGCCTCAGATGACATATTCTCCGCATAGAAGGAAAGTCCGTCTATGGTTTCAACATTATACAACTTAATTCGCCCCTCATTTATAAAATTCATCACGGATCCATTGAGCCCAAAATCATTGTTTTGAGTAAAGCTGCCGTAGGAAGAAGGAAACATAAGAATAGGGTATCCCCAATCCCCGGTGATCTCCAGATTTATATTGCGGTCTAAGGTGTTAGAATAATATTGAATATGATTAATAGATGCCATGCTATAATGTATGCTAATTTTCCTTATTTACAAATAAAAATTTAACGGGCAAAGATATTTATTTTTGAATACATCTCGCTTAAAATCAGCATAATCCTTATACTTGCGCTTTTAAATAATTTGGATGGTTTTTGATATTGAATTCATTAGTTTAAAAGGAAGCTTTGCGTCTCATTTCCTGGGACGAAAAGTGAGTTTCAGGTTGGTGGCCCCTCCTAATTACAGGACCAGCGATATACCCTTCCCGGTTTTATTGATGAACGACGGACAAGATTACAGGAATATGGGATTAGAAGGTATTCTGACTGCCGCTTATGCAGACAAAAGAATAACTCCTTTTATTTATGTAGGTATTGAAACCAACGAAAACAGAATGCACGAATACGGCACAGCCTGCAGCGCAGATTACAGGGGCAGGGGTGATAAAGCCAAACTCTATACACATTTTATTACTGAAGAATTTATCCCCTTTTTAAAAAAGGAATTTAAAGTAGCTGTCCAAAAAGAAGCTTGGGTCTTTTGTGGCATGTCCCTGGGCGGACTTACCGCTTTTGATATTGTCTTTAATAATCCTCATCTTTTTGGAAAGGCCGCAGTCTTTAGTGGTTCTTTCTGGTGGCGTAAAAAGGCCTATACCAAAAAGGATGTGAAAGACCGAAGTCGCATAGTGTTAGACATGGTTAAGAATGGAACCTATTCACCTCATCTTTCCTTTTGGTTTCAATGCGGCACTCTGGATGAAAAAGCAGACAGAAACCATAGTGGGATCATAGATGCCATTGAGGACACTACGGACCTAATAAAAGAACTGCGTTTAAAAGGATACCCCCCTGAAAAGATTACTTATGTGGAGATAGAAGGTGGAAAACACGACCTGCCCACCTGGGCAAGGATTTTTCCTTCGTTTTTACAATGGGCCTTTGGTATACCCACCGCGACCAAAACTGCCGGCAAATAAATTTTTCTCTTGTTTCGCTATACCTTAATAAAGATCTTCTTCCTATACATTACAAGGGCCATTAGCAAATAAAACCCTACTACCGTTAGGCCATATAAAAGGGATGACATTTCACCCGATAGAAAGTTGTGCCGATAAATATTCTCAAACAGCCATTGGTGTATAGAAGTATCCTGGTCCACTTTTATGGAATAAAATAGCTTAGAAATAAAGCTTGATAAGAAGTATAGTGTGATCGCATTAGACCCCATATAGCGGAAAATACTGCCAAACTTTATGCCCTTTACATCCGTTAAAAAATAGATCAGTGCCAGAAAGATATTGGCCCATCCTGCGGTGACCAAAACAAAGCTACTGCTCCATATGGCTTTATTTATTGGGAAAGTCATGTCCCACAGATATCCTACGAGTAACATTAAAACACCAAGACCAAGCAATAACATCTCTTTTTTGGCTCGCTTTGAAATAAGAATAAGTCCTGTAAAAATACCCAGCAGTGAAGAGGCAATGGAAGGCAGCGTGCTCAACAAACCCTCGGGATCGTAATCTTCTTTATAGTTATGACTTCCAAAAACCTGTACGTCTAAATAATTTGCCCAGTTGTTCGGTGCCCTGTCAAAGGTTGGGACTTCACCCAGCAAAGGAATATACCCAAGCCATACCCAGTAGCCTACCAAAATGGCAAGGCAGATCCCTATCAGGGCTTTCCAGTTAAAGTTGAGAAAGAGGACAGCAGCAAAGAAGAAGACCACCCCAATACGTTGCAAGACTCCTGGAAAACGAATTTGATCGAATTCCTTGAAAAAAGGAAAGGAAATAGTAAATGCTCCCAGAAAAAGGCCAAGGCCTATCAGCTTTAAAGTTCTAACACTGATTTTTTTGTAGGTAGCGGCATTCGCAATTTTGTTGTTGTAAGCAAATACAATAGAGGTCCCCACTATAAATAAGAAAAATGGGAATACCAGATCTGTAGGCGTATATCCATGCCAATCTGCGTGACGCAGAGGAGGGTAAACAAACTCCCAGGTCCCGGGTGTATTCACCAGTATCATTAAGGCAATGGTTAGGCCTCTGAAAATATCAACGGAAACGATTCTTTCTTTCATATCTGTTTATAATATGGTTCCTTTCATTTTATTCCATACCCTGGCCAATAGCAGGCCGGAAATTATGGCGACTCCAGTAAGTATGCTTGCCTTTAATGTATAGCCATAGATCCAATATCCTGTGGCGAACATACAGGAGTAGATAAGGACACAACCCAAAAGCATGGCGAAAATGCCGGCGGGCACACTCCATTTCTCATCAGTTGTGATGATCCTTTGCTTGTCTTGTTCAGCTTCTCTTACCACCTTAGCCCAACCAGGACCGCCCGGTTGAATTTTCATATAGAAGGAGCGCAAGACCTCTTTAGACTCTGGTTGAGTTAAAAAGGTAGCGGCCAACCAAATGACGGTAGTGATAACCACCACAAAAATATACTCCGTCCAATCTGGAAATACGCCGGTATCTGTCGCAAATAGATAAGCTCCAAAAGGGGTGAATTTTAGCACTATAGAAATGATCCCGGAGGCAAACATCGCTGTAATCTCGCTCCAGGCATTAATACGCCACCAAAACCAACGCAGTATAAAAATTAATCCCGTTCCTGCCCCAAAAACCAGGAGCACCTCAAAGAGTTGTAGTGCATTTTGCAGCAACAAAGCAAGAGCGGCACTAAATACCATAAGAAATACTGTTGAGATCCGTCCCACGGCCACCAGTCTTTTCTCTGAGGCATTTGGGTTGATCTGTTGCTTATAGAAATCGTATACTATATAGGAAGAACCCCAGTTAAGCTGAGTAGAGATAGTTGACATATAGGCCGCTATCAGCGAGGCCAGCACAAGACCTAAAAGTCCGCTGGGTAATTTGGTCAGCATGGCAGAATAGGCCAAATCATGCCCTAATTTGTCTTCGGCTATCGTCGGAAAAGCCTCGTGTATGCTGGCAATATCCGGATAAACAACCAAAGACGCCAGGGCCACTAAGATCCATGGCCATGGACGTAAGGCGTAGTGCATGATGTTAAAAAAGAAGGTAGCGCCTATTGCGTGATTCTCATTCTTAGCTGCCAACATTCGCTGGGCGATATATCCTCCACCTCCGGGTTCTGCTCCCGGGTACCAGGAACTCCACCATTGCACTGCCAGGGGGATCACAAATAAGGTGATCAGGGCTTGTTTGTTACTAAAATCTGGTAAGATAGATAGTTTGTCTACCACATGCTCGTTGGCCATCAAGGCTTGTATCCCACCTACTTCTGGAATATTCACCAGATAATAAGCTGCGCCAATGGCACCAGCCATAGCTACAAAAAACAGAAGAAAATCAGTATATACAACCCCTTTAAATCCTCCCAGGGCACTAAACACCACCGTAATTAATCCTGCACTTATTACTGTTTGCCATGGCTCTAGTCCGAGCATAATACCCCCAATCTTAATAGCAGCCAGGGTTACGGCAGACATGGTGATCACATTAAAGATAACTCCCAGATATATGGCCCTGAACTTGCGTAAGAATCTGGCGGCAGGTCCTCCATAACGAAGTTCATAGAATTCCAGATCTGTATTTACATTCGATTTCCGCCAAAGCTTAGCATATACAAAAACAGTAAGCAGACCGGTAATTAGAAAGGCCCACCAGACCCAGTTGCCCGAAACCCCGTTGGTCCGAACAATATCTGTTACTAAATTGGGTGTATCCGTTGAAAAGGTAGTGGCCACCATAGAAAGTCCCAACAACCACCAGGGCATGGTACGGCCAGATAAAAAGAATTCGGACGTATTTTTTCCAGCTTTTTTTGAGACTATGATCCCAATAGCAAGGACAATAGAAAAGAAAACAATAATAAAACTGTAATCGAGCGTGCTTAATTCCATGAATACATCTATTGGTTGGCGGTTAAAGATATTATTTTTTAAGATACCTTTGATTAACGTCTTCTTTGACTGAGAAACAATCTTCCGACGCCCGTGGAAATTTCCCTCACTTCCTGGATCCTTGCCTTTATTGCCTCTTTTGTTCTGGGTATTTCAAAATCCGGGATCAAAGGCATTGCCGTTATCATTATTACCCTTATGGCGCTTTCTTTTGGTGCCAGAGCCTCTACCGGCTTACTGGTTCCCTTGTTTATAGTGGGCGACATCTTTGCCGTCTTATACTACAACAAACACGCGCAGTGGAAATACATTCGCAGATTTTTACCCTGGATGATGAGTGGGGTAGTTCTGGGTGTGCTCATTGGAAACGATCTCCCGGAAAAGACCTTTAAGATATGTATGGTCATTGTAATCCTTGGCAGCGTAGTAATGATGGCCTGGTGGGATATGCGAAAATCAAAAGTAGTGCCTACCCATTGGACCTTTGCCGGTTTTATGGGGATCATGGGGGGTATTACTACCATGATAGGGAACCTTGCAGGTGCCTTTATCAACATTTTCTTTTTGGCCATGCGTATCCCCAAAAATGAGTTTATTGGCACAGCGGCCTGGTTATTATTAATTATCAATCTTTTTAAGCTTCCATTTCACATCTTTGTATGGGAAACCATCACCTTAGAAACATTACTTATTAACGCCAAATTGCTGCCTGGAGTTGCCCTGGGGTTGTTTTGTGGGGTTCGACTTGTAAAGATCATCAAGGATCAATTCTTCCGTAAAATGATCCTTCTTCTTACGGCTCTCGGTGCTTTAATCCTGCTTTTACGATAAGCATTCATTTTATTTTACTATTTTAATCCGTTCTTTAAATCAACCAGAGAACTGTTTCTGCATATAGCCAACTAATTATGCGTCATTCCATTACCTCATTATTGTTGTTATTACTGCTGCTTAGTTCGTGCTATGAATTTAAGCCACGTAAGCAAGTGGTTTATGCTTCTCAGAATATACAGCGAGACCTGGCAGACATAAAAGCGGAAGGTAAACTCAAAGCTCTTATCGCCTATAGTGCCACCAGCTATTTTCTGTACAGAGGGCAGCCAATGGGCTATGAATACGAATTGTTAAAGCGTTTGGCAGATGATCTTGGGGTAGAACTAGAACTACATGTATCCAGGAATCTGGATGACCTTCTTGCTGAACTAAAGAAAGGGAAAGTAGATATTGTGGCGCATGGGCTCGCGATCACTCAAGAGCGAAAACAGGAAGTAGCCTTCGCAGATTATCTCTATATCACAGAACAGGTATTGGTACAACGAAAACCTGATGGATGGAGAAAAATGACCCTGGATCAGATACAAAATTCTATTATTACAGATCCCATACATCTTATTGGCGATACCATTTCTGTACGGAAGAACTCTTCTTATTATAAGAGGATAAAGAACCTGTCCAAAGAAATTGGGGGGGAGATCCATATTGATCCCTTAATGGGAAATCTGGCCACCGATGAGATCATTAAAATGGTGGCAGATGGAACCATCAAATACACGCTGGCAGATA
>CBDUON010000061.1:0-12614 GCA_965368835.1 uncultured Eudoraea sp.
ACTCCGCCTAATTGCCACCAAATAGGTAGAATTCTACGTTTTTTACGCTTTTTATCTAAGGAGGCAGCAATATTGTCCCATACATGCTCTTCTGGTAATTGACTATAATCCCCGAGCTTTTCCTGGAATATTTTTTCTATGTTCTTTTTTTTCATGCCTATTGAATTAAGCAATGTTGATATTTTCGTTCTTTAATTTCTCTTTTAAGATCTGTTTTGCTCTAGACAAATTAGATTTTGAAGTTCCCTGTGAAGTGCCTAAAAGCTCACTGATCTCTTTATGTGTGTATCCATCCAGAACATATAAATTGAAAGTAAGTCGATATTTAGGGGGCAATTCCTGTACATACTGTAGCAGTGTTGAGAGTTGAATGTCTGGATATTCATAGTCTACTTCCTGTTCTTCCTCTAAATTATCTGTCACCAGGTTTAAATACTGTTCCTTGCGGTATTTTTGAAGTACTGTGTTTACGGTGATCCGCTTGATCCAGCCTTCAAAAGATCCTTTGAATTTAAATTGCCCGATCTTGTCAAAAATGGTCAAAAAGCTATCATGCAGATTATCTTCTGCTTCTGTCTTGTTACGGGAATATTTAAGGCATAGCCCAAAAAGAACACTGGCATATTTTCGATAAAGTTGCTCTTGCGCCTTTCTATCTCCCTTTTTACAATGTTGAATGAGCTTTTCTAGACTCAAAATATTGGTCAGATTTTATTCATTAGTCCTATAAAGATCATGAATTTACCGGCACTTCAATTTCAATGTACTGGTCTACTCCATTTTCATCTTCTCCATTCCAAAACCTAAAAATATAGGTGCCTTCATAGAGAACGATAAAATTAAAGGAAGTTTCCAGTTCTTCCACGGCCTGAGTGCACGTTTCTTCATAGAAATCTGAGCCTATAGCCACAACATTACGGGTGGTAGTTGCTTCGTCTGTTATATCGAAACCTTCAAAGAAAATGCAACCACTGGGGCGCACGTAAGTAACCCTGATCTCATAGGTCTCATTAAGGTCGAATGATTCCGGTAGGTCTGCACTTACGATCTGTAAGGATACAAATCGAAAATTAACCCTGTCATCTTCAAACTTACAAGATTGAAAGATCAAGACAAGAAAACAAAGAAGAATAGGTATAGATCTCTTAACACTCATCTCAATATTGTTTCTCTTAAGATGAAAATTAAAAGGAAGGGTTGCTTTTAAGGCTAAGAAGAATACTCTAGCCCTTTAGAGCTGTAATAGCCTCCTTTATTTTGCCTTCTAATTCCTCGGATAATTCAGGATTGTCTTTCAGCAATACCTTAACAGCATCTCTCCCCTGTCCAAGTTTGGTATCTCCATAGCTAAACCAGGAGCCACTCTTTTTAATGATCTCGAATTCTACTCCAAGATCCAGGATTTCTCCTAATTTGGAGATCCCTTCCCCGTACATGATATCAAATTCGGCCATTTTAAATGGAGGAGCAACTTTGTTTTTCACCACTTTTACACGGGTTTTATTCCCTAGTACAGCGCCATCCGTATTTTTTATTTGGGTAGATCTTCTAATATCTAATCGAACGGAAGCATAAAACTTTAATGCATTACCGCCGGTAGTTGTTTCCGGATTCCCAAACATGATCCCGATCTTTTCCCGCAGTTGATTGATAAAGATCACTGTACAATGCGTCTTACTTATGGATGCGGTAAGTTTTCTTAGGGCCTGAGACATTAAACGGGCATGTAATCCCATTTTAGAATCTCCCATTTCCCCTTCTATCTCACTTTTTGGAGTTAAGGCAGCTACGGAATCTATGACAACAATATCTATTGCGCCAGAACGGATAAGATTATCAGCAATTTCTAATGCCTGCTCTCCATGATCGGGCTGTGAAATTATAAGGTTGTCTATATCTACCCCCAATTTTTGGGCATAGAATCTGTCAAAAGCATGTTCTGCATCAATAAAGGCAGCAATACCTCCATTTTTTTGAGCTTCTGCCATCGCATGTAAGGTAAGTGTGGTTTTCCCGGAAGATTCTGGTCCGTAGATCTCTACCACTCTTCCTCTTGGATAACCTCCTACTCCTAAAGCTATATCTAGCCCCAATGATCCCGAGGGAATTACCTCAACATCTGCTACTACTGAATCTCCCATCTTCATTACAGCCCCTTTCCCATAGGTCTTATCCAACTTATCAAGGGTTAATTTAAGGGCTTTTAACTTCGCTTCTTTCTCATTGCTCATGTCTTCTGTGTCTTTATTTTAAGGGTGACTAAATTACCATTTCTTTTTGCATAACACAACGGCAAAAGCAACCTTTTTACAATTGTCTCATCCTACTTATAAACATTTTTAATTGTTGTTCACTTTACTGGCAATACCTCTATGGAAAAGAAAATTTCCTTGAAGTGATCCTTAAGGGCCCTGTATTTCAGGGCTCTTTTTATTTGAAAACTACTGAAAAACCGTACTTTTGTAGTATAATTTTCATTCAACTTAATCACGGTATAGCATGCAACTGTACAATACATTAAGTGCGAAAGAAAGGGAAACTCTTATTGAGGAGGCCGGGAAAGAACGCCTCACCATCTCCTTTTATAAATACGCACACATTGGGAACACAAGAATCTTCAGGAACCATCTTTTTCTCGAATGGGATGCCCTTGAGGTCCTGGGCAGGATCTATGTAGCCCATGAAGGGATCAACGCACAACTTTCAGTTCCTGCAGAGAATTTTGAACGCTTTAAGGCACAGCTCGATGGTATTTCATTTCTGGAGAATGTTCGCCTGAACATTGCCATAGAGCAAGACAATAAATCTTTTCTCAAACTCAAGGTAAAGGTCCGCAGAAAGATAGTAGCTGACGGTCTCAATGATAAAACCTTTGATGTTACAAATAAAGGCATACACGTTGGCGCCGAAACTTTTAATGAACTCATTGAAGATCCGGACACCATTCTGGTAGATATGCGAAATCATTATGAAAGTGAGATCGGCCATTTTAAAAATGCAATCACTCCAGATGTAGATACGTTTAGGGATTCATTAGATGTCATAGAAAAAGACCTTTCTGAGTTCAAAGAAGATAAAAAACTGGTTATGTACTGTACCGGGGGTATCCGTTGTGAAAAGGCTAGCGCATATTATAAGCACAAGGGGTTTAAAAAGGTCTACCAGTTAGAAGGAGGGATAATTGATTATGCCAGACAGGTAAAATCTAAAGGTCTTGAGAATAAATTCCTGGGAAAAAACTTTGTCTTTGATCATCGCAGGGGCGAACGGATCACTGAGGATGTAATTGCACATTGTCATCAATGTGGTGAAGCATGTGATACTCATGTTAATTGTGCAAATGAAGCATGCCATTTACTATTTATTCAATGTGATACCTGTGCAGCGAAAATGGACCAGTGTTGTTCAGATCATTGTAAAGAAATACACTCCCTGCCCCTAGAAGAACAGAAGAAACTTCGCAAAGGAAAGACGGATAGCAATAAGATATTTAAAAAGGGCAGATCGGACGTCCTCACGTATAAAAAAGCCCCCTCCCTTCAGGAAACGGGCATTTTTAGTTCACGTTAAAAAAGTAGTATCTTTACCTTTAATAAATTTTCATGAACGCTTTTTGGACAAAAAACATCTTTTTTTTGCCCAAATCAAGATAAAAATATATGGGTTGTAGCAGTTGTTCAACCGGAAAGGATGGACAGCCAGGAGGATGCAAGAACAATGGTACTTGCGGCACAGATGGTTGTAATAAATTAACGGTATTTGACTGGCTTTCAAACATGTCACTTCCAAATGGGGAAAAACCATTTGATTGTGTGGAAGTACGGTTTAAAAATAGCAGAAAGGAATTTTACAGAGTAGCCGAAGACCTTAGCTTTTCAATAGGTGATCTGGTTGCTACCCAAGCCAAATCTGGCCATGATATTGGTATGGTTACCCTTACGGGGGAGTTGGTTAGAATTCAAATGAAAAAGAAGAAGGTAGCTTTTGATGATGAGGAGTTGCCAAAGGTTTATCGCAAGGCCACCCAGAAAGATATTGATAAATGGCAAAGGTGTCGGGATAAAGAAGACGAGATAAAGAAAAGAGCCAGAGAAATGGCCATCTTACTTCGTCTCCAAATGAAGATCTCCGATGTGGAATTCCAGGGGGATGGGTCAAAAGCAACTTTTTACTACACTGCCGAAGACAGAATAGATTTCAGACAATTGATCAAAGATATGGCCAAGGCTTTTGGCATTCGTATTGAAATGCGCCAGATAGGCTATCGCCAGGAAGCGCAACGATTGGGAGGAATAGGATCTTGTGGCAGAGAATTGTGTTGTTCTACCTGGCTCACAGACTTCCGTTCCGTAAGTACGTCTGCAGCCCGGTATCAGCAGTTATCTTTGAATCCTCAAAAATTAGCAGGGCAATGCGGGAAGCTAAAATGCTGCCTTAATTATGAATTGGATATGTACCTCGATGTTTTAAAAGACTTCCCGGCACAAGACAGTAAATTGTTCACTGAGAAAGGAATGGCCTTTTGTCAAAAAACAGATATCTTCAAAGGACTCTTATGGTTTTCCTATAAAGACGAGCCGGCACACTGGCATACATTAACCAAGGAGCAGGTCAAAGAAATATTGGTAAAAAACAAACAAAAGGAAAAAGTGGCAAGCCTTGAGATGTACGCCTTAGAAAATCTTGAGAAAGAACCTACACTTTTTGAGAATACCGTAGGCCAGGATAGTCTTACCCGTTTTGACCGTCCTAAAAACAATAACAGGAGAAAGAAAAATAAAAAAAGAAGAAAGCCCTTTAAACCCTCTACTAAAAATGCCTAGATCTTATTTGTTGATTTTGGTCTGTGGCCTGCTCTTCCTTAGTTGCGGAAAAGGTCCTGTATATTCTGAATTTCAGGCATTGAATGACGGTAGCTGGAAAAGAGATAATATCAAAGAATTTAAGATCTCGGATCTGGAGGTCAACCAGGACTATCAAATCTATATAAATGTGAGGAATGACAATTCCTATCCATATAGTAACTTATTCCTGATCGCTGAATTAGAATACCCGGATGGAGCAACCTATATTGATACACTCGAATATACTATGGCCAATGCAGACGGTACTTGGTTAGGCAAAGGATATGGAAGTATCAAAGAAAATAAATTATGGTATAAGGAAAACATCAATTTTCCCGTTACTGGCGTATATACTGTACGTATTGAACATGCAATGCGAAAGAACGGCACTGTTGATGGGATTGTGGAACTCCCCGGCATAACAGATGTTGGAGTGGAAATTGAAAAGAAATAACACAAATGGCACGCGCCCGAAAAAAAACTTCGAACACCTCATTTTATCCGTTTATTAAATGGTTCTGGATCCTTTTCCTTACTGGCGTCCTGTCCGTTATATTAGTATTTCTCTTAGCATCCTGGGGTGCTTTTGGAGAAATGCCCACCTTCGAAAGACTGGAGAATCCTAAGACAAATTTAGCTACAGAGATCATCTCATCAGATGGTGCCACGCTCGGAAAATTTTATCTGGATGACAACCGTACGCCTGTTGATTATAAGGAATTACCACAGAATTTAGTAGATGCTCTGGTTGCAACTGAAGATGCTCGTTACTATGATCATTCTGGCATTGATGGCATAGGATTTTTAAGGGCAGTTGCATTTTTAGGTCAGCGAGGAGGTGCCAGTACCATATCACAGCAATTGGCCAGACAACTTTTTGTTGGGGTTCGTTCTAAGAATCTTTTTCAGGCTGTAACCCAGAAGATCAAAGAATGGGTGATCGCTACCCGTTTGGAACGTAGCTATACCAAACAAGAGATCATAGCCATGTATATGAACATCTATGATTTTGGCTATAATGCAGATGGCATACGTTCTGCCTCACGCATATATTTTGGGAAGGAACCCAATAAGCTTAAGATCGAAGAGTCGGCTGTTTTAGTTGGCATGTTAAAGAATTCTTCTCTCTACAACCCAATTCGACGCGAAAAACTAGTGCTCGATCGCCGAAACACAGTACTCGCGCAAATGGAGAAGTACGATTATATAACAGAGGAGGAAAAAGACTCTCTTCAGAAGACAAAAATGGACATAAATTTTAGTCCGGAGTCGCATCGAGAAGGGTTGGCAACCTATTTCAGAATGTATTTGCAGGGATATTTAAATGACTGGATCAAGAAAAACCCAAAACCGGTATCGGCAGACGGGGAGCGAGACACCTGGAATATTTATTTAGACGGATTAAAAGTCTATACGACCATAGATTCTAGAATGCAAAAGAATGCGGAAGAGGCGGTTACGGAACATATGAAACGTCTACAAGCCGAATTTTTTCATCAAAACACCCCGGACAGAAATCCAACAGCCCCATTTTTAGATCTGGAGAAAGATGAAATAGATCGCATCATGGAGCGTGCAATAAAGAATTCGGATCGCTGGCGAAAGATGAAAGCGGCAGATAAAACCGAAGAAGAGATCAGAGCTTCATTTAAAGTCAAAACTGAAATGACGGTATTCGACTGGAAAAGTGAAACTCAGGAGAAGGACACGGTGATGTCCCCACTAGATTCTATTCGTTACTACAAGACCTTTCTCAGATCGGCCATGATGTCCATGGAGCCACAAACCGGCCATGTAAAGGCATGGGTGGGCGGTCTTAATTACAAGCATTTTCAGTACGATAATGTGATTCAGGGTTCTCGACAGGCAGGATCAACCTTTAAGCCATTTGTCTACGCTGCAGCTATCGATCAGTTGCGAATGTCTCCATGCGATCAATTACCAGATAGTCAATACTGTATTGAAGCAGGGAAACATGGAAATCCAGAGCCATGGTGTCCAAAAAACTCTGATGGGAGATACTCAGGCAATATGTTAACACTAAAGCATGCCCTGGCAAATTCTGTGAATACGGTAACCGCCCAGCTCATTGACAAAGTAGGACCCAAACCTGTAGTGTCTATTGTAAAGAATCTTGGACTCACCAGAGAAATTTTAGAAGTACCTGCCATTGCACTGGGGACACCAGAATTCAATGTTTATGAAATGGTAGGGGCCTATGGGACCTTTGCCAATCAGGGAGTATATGTGAAGCCGGTAATGGTAACGCGTATTGAAGATAAGAACGGCACCGTTTTGTTTGAATATGTCCCGGAAACCAAGGATGTCTTAAGTAAAGAAGTGGCCTATACCATGATCAATCTTTTGGAAGGAGTTACCGAGGGAGGTTCGGGAACACGGTTAAGACATAGTTTTGCTAAGAACCAGGATGTGTATAAGGAGATCATTACAGGGTATCCTTATGGATTTACAAATCCAATTGCCGGAAAAACCGGGACCACTCAAAATCAAAGTGATGGTTGGTTCATGGGCATGGTACCTAATTTGGTTACCGGTGTTTGGGTAGGAGGTGAAGAAAGAGCAACGCACTTTAAAACTATCTATTATGGGCAGGGAGCTTCAATGGCATTGCCAATTTGGGCTTTGTATATGCAAAAGAACTATGCCGACCCAGAGCTGGGAGTTTCCAAAGAAGAATTTGTAGCCCCTCAAAATATGAGTATCAATTTGGATTGTTCCAAGATGGAACAAGCAGTTGAAAAGGAAAATGATCTCGATAACGATCTGGACGACCTTGATTTTTAATTCGATAAACCTGGAATATATCACAATACTATGATCCTAAAAAGAGTCAACGACGCTCAAGAAGCCCTAAAAGGAGTAAAAGACGGAATGACCTTTATGCTGGGAGGATTTGGACTATGCGGTATCCCCGAGAATGCCATTTCTGAACTTGTACGGCTGGGAATCAAGGACATTACCTGCATTAGCAACAATGCCGGAGTAGATGATTTTGGTCTGGGACTGTTGTTACAAGAACATCAGATCAAGAAAATGATCTCTTCCTATGTAGGAGAGAACGACGAGTTTGAACGACAAATGCTCAGTGGCGAACTAGATGTAGAATTAACACCCCAGGGAACCCTGGCGGAAAAATGCAGGGCAGCACAGGCTGGTTTCCCTGCTATCTATACCCCGGCTGGGTATGGAACTGAAGTAGCAGAGGGAAAAGAAACCAGAGAATTTAACGGGAAAATGTACGTATTGGAATATGCTTACCAAGCCGACTTTTCTTTTGTTAAAGCATGGAAAGGAGATGAGGCAGGTAACCTCATTTTTAAAGGTACCGCCCGTAATTTTAATCCTTGTATGTGCGGCGCTGCTAAAATAACTGTGGCCGAAGTAGAAGAGCTGGTTCCTGCAGGCCAATTAGATCCCAATGAGATCCATATCCCCGGAATTTTTGTACAACGAATATTTCAAGGAACTCAGTATGAAAAACGGATTGAACAACGAACTGTAAGACCCCGAAACTAATGCTCGATAAGACCGGTATAGCAAAGAGAATTGCCAAGGAGGTAAAGGATGGCTACTATGTTAATCTGGGGATTGGGATTCCAACCCTGGTCGCCAATTTTGTACGTAGCGATATTAGTGTTGAATTTCAAAGTGAGAACGGTGTTCTTGGAATGGGTCCTTTTCCTTTTGAAGGGGAAGAAGACGCGGATCTTATCAATGCAGGAAAACAAACAATTACAACATTGCCCGGCGCCTCTTTTTTCGATTCTGCGATGAGCTTTTCCATGATAAGAGGGAAGCATGTAGACCTTACCATATTGGGAGCCATGGAAGTGGCAGAAAATGGCGATATAGCCAACTGGAAAATTCCTGGGAAGATGGTAAAAGGAATGGGCGGCGCTATGGATCTTGTAGCCTCTGCAGAGAATATCATTGTGGCCATGATGCACACCAATAAGGCAGGAGAATCAAAATTATTAAAACAATGTAGCCTTCCGCTAACTGGGGTAGGCTGTGTAAAAAAAATTGTTACCAATCTAGCAGTACTTGAGGTGGTTCCTGAAGGGTTTAAGTTATTGGAAAGGGCTCCCGGAGTTTCCGTTGAAACCATTCAAAAAGCAACAGAAGGCAAGCTTCTGGTTACAGGTGACATTCCTGAAATGGAAATCTAACCATCTCTTATTTCACGTTTTACCACTTTTTTATAAAGTTTAACAACAATTATTAGTAGAAATAATCGTTGTAGTCTTACTTTAGAGCACAAACGAAAATGGAAGTCCCCAAGTCTAATCTTAAACCTAACAGTAATGGACACCCAAACAAATCAGGCTTCTTCTGAAGAGAAGGTCCAAGTCTACCGCAATGATTTTTACAACGGTATTTTACAGCTAGCAAAAAAGCTATTTATGTTCTAATACCTTTAAAAAATTAAATGAAAGGAGTAAAGCCATTGGTTTTACTCCTTTTTTTATTTTAGCTTCCGAAAGAAGTATTAATTTATGGAGCTTACACTGCATCATTGTTCAATTGCAGACCTGGATCAGCTTTTATTGATCTCCAGAGAGACCTTTACGGACGCCTTTGCCGCACAAAACAACCCGGAGGATTTTGAGCATTACTTAAATTCCGCATTAACCAAAGAAAAAATAGCCTGCGAATTAGACCATCCCCATACCTCATTTTACTTTGTAAAAAATTCGAAGGAAACCGTTGGCTACTTTAAGATCAATGATGCAAAAGCCCAAACAGATATACGCGATAATATGTCCTTTGAACTGGAACGTATTTATGTGCTTACTAAGCATCAAGGCCATGGAATAGGTGAATGGACGATTAAGAAGGTGATTCATTTGGCACAAGAAGCAAAGAAAGAATATATCTGGCTGGGGGTATGGGAAGAGAATATCAGAGCTATCAGGTTTTACGAGAATAAAGGGTTTGTTAAATTTGGCAGGCACCCCTATTATATTGGGAAAGACAAACAAATGGATTGGCTCATGAAACTAGATTTAACTACCTTGTAGTACTGAAATACAACCCATGAAAAACGGACTACTTTTCCTTCTTGCCCTTAGCGTATCGCTTACTGCATTTTCTCAAGACACCCGCTATTTTCCGGAAAGAAATGCGGATTGGACAACTAAAAGTCCGGCAGAATACAATATCAATGAGGCGGCCCTACAAAAGGCAGTAACATTTGCAATGAACAATGAATATTCCGGATCACGCGATCTGCGTATTGCAATCTTAAAAGGCTTTGAGCGGGAACCTTTCCATGAGATCATGGGACCCACTAAAAAACGCGGAGGACCGGCAGGCTTGATCCTAAAAAACGGATATGTAATTGCTTCCTGGGGCGACACAAAGCGTGTAGATATGACCTTTAGCGTTACTAAGAGCTTCCTTTCTACCGTTGCAGGTATTGCCGAAGACCGCGGTTTAATAAAAGACACTTCAGATAAGGTAGGCCAGTATATCTGGGATGGTACTTTTGATGGGGCACATAATTCAAAGATCAGCTGGGCACATCTCCTGCAGCAAAATTCTGATTGGTCTGGCGAATTATGGGGTGGTAAGGATTGGGCAGACAGACCTCCAAGTGAAGGAGGCCTGGACGACTGGAAATTCAGAAAATTAAATGAACCCGGTACCGTCATGGAATACAATGATGTACGTGTAAACTTACTGGCATATAGCCTTACCCATGTATGGCGAAAATCCATGCCTGCTGTATTAAAGGAACAGCTCATGGATAAGATTGGGGCAAGTACTACCTGGCGATGGTTTGGCTACGAAAATGCCTGGACAGAGGTTGATGGTATTGATGTTAAATCGGTGACCGGAGGTGGTCATTCCGGAGGTGGAATTTTTATTAATACGGAAGACATGGCCCGTTTCGGCCTACTTTTCCTAAACCATGGAAAATGGAATGATGAGCAGTTGATAAGTCAAAAATGGATTAAAAAAGCTACCACTCCTTCTATTCCCAATCCTAATTATGGCTACTTATGGTGGCTGAATACAAAAGGGGACCGACAGTTAAAAGGATGGTCCGAGGATCTTTACTACGCGGCTGGCTTCGGAGGGAATTTTATTGTCATTGATCAGGAGCACGACCTTGTAGTGGTAACCAGATGGTTAGAGCCCAATAAAATAGAGGACTTTATGACCAGGCTTTTAGAAGCCTTTTAATTATATGTTATTAATGATCTCTGCCGCCTGCAACAAGGTATCATCTGTTTTGGCAAAACAAAACCGCAATTGCTTTTGGTCTAGCTGATCTACACAAAATACAGATATTGGAATACTGGCAAGACCTTTCTCCTTTATCAGTCTGGTAGCAAAGTCAACATCACCTTCATTGGTTATTTCAGAATAATCCAGAAGCTGAAAATAGGTGCCCCGAGTAGGAGTAAAAGAAAATTTTGAAGGAGAAATAGCCTCTAAAAACAGATCGCGTTTACGCTGAAAGAATGGGGATAATCCCAAATAATTTGTATCCTTCTGAAGGTAGGAGACAAGAGCTTTTTGAATAGGATGATTTACCGCATACACATTAAATTCATGGACCTTTCTGAATTCCGTCATTAGGGTAGCCGGTGCGGCACAATATCCCATTTTCCACCCTGTAACGTGAAAGGTCTTACCAAAAGAGGCCATCACAAAACTCCGTTCTGCCAATTCCGGATATTTGGAAACACTTTCATGCTTATGACCATCGAAAACCATATGCTCATATACTTCATCGCTTAGTACCAAAATATTGGTTCCGCGTAAGCTGGCAGATAGTTCTTTCATGTCTTCTGCAGAGAGGATGCTCCCACTCGGATTGTGAGGCGTATTGATGATAACGAGTCGGGTTTTGTTTGTAATACTGGCTCTAAAAGCATCCCAGTCTATCTTAAAATCCTTCCCGTTCATTTGTATAAAAACAGGAATGCCCCCGTTGATCTCAATTGCGGGTTCATAGCAATCATAAGCCGGTTTAAAAATGATCACCTCATCTCCCTTATGTACAACAGCAGTAATGGCTGTAAATATTCCTTGAGTAGCCCCGGCCACCATAGTGATCTCCTTATCTGGAGCATAGCGTTTTCCATAAAGTTGCTCAATTTTATCACTGATAACTTCCCTGAGGGAATAAATACCCTCCATAGGCGCATACTGATTAGCGCCTTCCTGCATGGCTTCAGAAACTAGCTGAATAAGCTGTGGGTCTGTGTCAAAATTTGGAAAGCCCTGCGAGAGATTCAAGGCCTTGTGTTCTCTTGCCATTTTTCCAATGACGGTAAAGATGGAAGATTTACTATGCGGTAGTTTGGAGCTCAAAGTAGATATCAAAAGAGTCTGTTTTGGTGATCCCTTAAATGTAATAAAATTGTGAACGGATAGGACATTAAAAAACCCCTATCTTATAAGGATAGGGGTTGTTATTTATGGTATTGGAAACTGCTATCCTTTTAAAGCAGCGCTTAAATATTCACGATTCATCCTGGCTATGTTCTCCAGAGAGATCCCTTTAGGACATTCTATTTCGCAAGCCCCGGTATTGGTGCAATTTCCAAAACCTTCAATATCCATCTGTCTTACCATATTTAAAACTCTATCTGTGGCCTCAACCCTTCCCTGGGGAAGCAAAGCAAACTGAGAAACCTTGGCAGAAGTAAATAACATGGCACTTGCATTTTTACAAGCGGCAACACAAGCTCCACAACCTATACAGGCGGCGGCATAAAAGGAATCATCTGCTTT
>CBDUON010000062.1:0-12547 GCA_965368835.1 uncultured Eudoraea sp.
GGATTATCGCATTTCTTTATGGGGAGTATAGGAGAAGATATTACCAATCATTCCAAAATTCCTGTAATGACCTTTAAGATTTAATATAGGTGTAATTGACTAAATAAAAAGGGTGCTAATGCACCCTTTTGTCATTTATGGAATTAAATTAATTTCATTTGTATTGGATCCCAATTTACGGGCATCCCTTTGTTATAGCTTTCATTTGCTAATAATGCAGCTCCACCCGCACGCAGGCCAAAGGTAGGATCCTGGGTTATAGATCCCTGACCCCTTATGGCGTTAAAAAAAGTCAGGAAATGATCATAATGCCCACCTTTGTAATCATAAGGGGCTTTCCAGACTGTTTCACCTGTTGCCAGAGCATCCGATCTCTTTTCCAGATCCATGGCGGCATAGGCCTTTGCCAATTCTTTCTGTTCGGCTTCCGTATAGGCAATCATAGAATAACTACCAGGTATCTTGCCAAGCTTACTTCTGATCAGTGTAACCGAATTTTGACCTACTTCCATAGCTCCTTCCGTTCCTATGAGTCTAAAACCTCCGCCCTCTCCAGACCCTGCAATAAAATTCACTCGAAACGAGGCATTAAAAGCAGCATGTGTATTTGTTCTGGGATAGTCGTAAAAGGTTAGGGTTACATCTGGCACATCACGGCCGTCTTTCCAATAACGGAGTCCGCCTGTAGACAATGCTCTGTTAGGTCCTTTGGAATCCAGGATATGATGGAGGGTGGAGAAGGCATGCACAAAAAGGTCGCCTGCAACACCGGTGCCATAATCCTTGTAATTTCGCCACCTAAAGAACCGGGTAGTATCAAAAGGATGCTTTGGCGCATTCCCTAAAAAGGTATCGAAGTCTACAGTTTGCGGATTGGCATCTGCCGGTATTGGATATTGCCAGGCTCCTTCAGCAGAATACCTGTCGTTATACATGTCTAACATCACCATCTCTCCTATAGCTCCTTCCTTGTATAACTGCTTTGCTTTTTCATTTCCAAGGGAGGACATACTCTGACTTCCAATCTGACAAATGGCCTTGGATCTTTTTTGCGCTTCAATGATCTGTGCCCCCTCCTCAAACCTTTGTACCATAGGCTTTTCACAATAGACGGCTTTGCCCGCATTCAATGCATCAATTGTGATTTTTTTATGCCAGTGGTCTGGTGTTGCTACAATCACTGCATCTACATCCTTACGAGAAAGTATCTCACGATAGTCGCGGGTGGTAAACAATTCATTACCCCATAACTCCTTTGCTCTGGCCAGTCTGCCTGTATACAGATCACATACGGCCACCAATTTTACTCCTGCCACCATTAAGGCGGTGGAAGTGTCATAAATACCCTGAATTCCGGATCCTATAAGAGCCAGATTGATGTTGTCTACTGCTGAATACTGTTGCAGCGGATATTCTCTTTTGAGGAGTATTTCCTCGTTCCTTTTAGAAGCTATAATATACGGGGCGCTACCAAATGCGGCGGTACCCAGGGCTGCCTTTTTGATAAAGGACCTGCGCGATTTATTTTTTTTCATAAAATGTTAGATATATCAATGCAATTGAGAAGGAAGATACGGATTTTTTAATTTTTGTGAATGGAACTATCGTGTTAAAAAGGAAGTGCCTTTTTTAAGGTCGAGAGCGAGCTCGCCAATGGTCATTCTTTTTAATGTATTCAACAGAGCAGTCCTTGTTGGGGCAACATATTCATGAAGTGGACAGGGATGTTCGGGATTGCAATCTTCAATCCCAAGGACACAAGATTCAATTCTCTGATGCCCGTCTATAATTTCTATGACACTGTAGACAGGGTTTTCTTTATTCTCTTTCGTCAGGTAATACCCTCCTTTGGGACCTTTTGTAGCAGATATGATATTTTGCTTTGAGATAGCTTGTAATATTTTAGCCAGATATGCCTTAGGTACCTGTGTAGGAAGATACAGATCTTTTACCATCAGCTTATGCGATTCATCTGTCTTATCAGCCAGGTATAAAACGGCTTTCAGAGCGTATTTAGAGGAGTTACTGAGCATTTGAACTTTATTGGTCAAATATAAAAGGACCTTTTTATCCGAAATATGATTTTTATCATGTTTTTTGCTTCTCACTCCTTATAAATTTGTCAATAATTTTAACTCTAAGCAAATATGAAATCTATTTTAAAAAGTATGGTCCTGTTATTTTCTTTACTCCTCATAAGTTGTGGGGGAAAAGAAGAGAAAAAAGAAGGCTTTAGTGTAGATAGGAGTAAAGCTCCTGAGAAATCAACTGAAGCATCTTCAGAGACCAATGAAGTACCAGCATCTCAGAGGATCACTCTCGATGAGAAAGGGGTAGGGCAGATCAAAGAGATTACACTCGACCCTCAAATTGACACCGAAATGGCTGCTGCCGGCGAAGCTATCTTTAAAAGCAATTGCCTGGCGTGTCATAAAATTGACAAGAGATTTATTGGTCCCTCACCAAAAGGTATTTTGGAGAGAAGAAGTCCGGAATGGATAATGAATATGATCCTGGATCCTAAACTGATGACGGAACAAGATCGTTGTGCCAAAGACCTTCTTATTGAATTTAATGGTGCTGCAATGGCTAACCAAAATTTAACCGTAGAAGAGACCAGATCCATTTTAGAATATTTCAGAACCTTATAACATCAATATTTTAAAACCATATAACATCCAAACCAATGAAAAGAACAAAAAAGTTACTAATACTAGGAACATCCCTTCTTTTAGTAGGTCTTGTATCTAATTGCAAGAATGAAGGTAAAACAGGAACATCAAATGATTCTTCTGCAACAACTGAGGAAGCAAAAGAACAAGGGCAGGCCTTTATTGAGAATGATGAATCTACTCCAAATGTTCTGAATATTGCCATTGGGTCTCCGGATCATACAACATTGGTGGCTGCAGTACAGGCTGCCGATCTTGAGAATGTTTTGGTGAACGCCGGCCCTTTGATGGTATTTGCGCCTACCAATGAAGCATTTGCAGCCCTTCCTGCAGGAACGGTTGATGACCTCCTTAAGCCTGAGAATAAAGATGCTTTGGCTAATATTTTAAAATTCCATGTAACTGCAGGAAACTATTCAAAGGAATTCCTGAAGAAGTTCAAAAAACTTGGTCAGGCTAATGATCAAAGTGTAATGGTAGAAGTTAAAGGTGATGATGTGTATGTTGGTGGAGCAAAGATCATTGCCAGTATACCAGCAGGGAATGGCATAGTACACGTAGTAGATAAGGTGATGTTACCTCCTTCAGAATAAAAAGTAAACAACAATAAACACTCATATAACAACTAAATAAAAAACAATGAAAAAAGTAAACTATGTTGCCACCGTTTTGTTAGGATTCGCTTTGGTCCTGAGCGGGTGTAACAATAAAGATTCGGGAAATTCAGGAGCTTTGTCTTCTGGCGCCGCCGAAAAAGTATATGTAGCTCCGGGGGAGCAAGATGATTTCTACGCCTTCCTTTCAGGTGGGTATAGTGGAAACCTTACTGTATACGGTCTTCCTTCTGGGCGAATGTTCAAGGAAATTCCTGTATTCTCACAATTTCCAACCTCTGGTTATGGATATTCTGAAGAAACCAAACCTATGCTGAATACTTCCTTCGGATTTGTCCCTTGGGATGATTCTCACCACCCCGATATTTCTCAGACCAATGGGGAATTGGATGGCAGATGGATCTTTATCAATGGGAATAACACGCCCAGGATAGCCAGGATTAGCCTTACCACCTTTGAGACAGAAGAGATCATAGAGGTGCCTAATAGTGCGGGAAATCACAGTTCATCATTTATTACTGAAAACACAGAATATGTAGTGGCAGGTACCCGTTTTTCAGTACCTGTACCGCAGCGTGATATGCCTATTAATGAATATAAAGGCAATTTCAAAGGAGCCTTATCCTTTATTAGTGTTGCCCCGGATGATGGTAGATTGAAAATAGAGTTTCAATTATTGATGCCCGGCTTTGATTACGACCTTTCCCATCCAGGTAGAGGAAAATCTCACGGTTGGTTCTTTTTTACAACTTATAATACGGAAGAAGCCAATTCACTCTTAGAAGTTAATGCTTCTCAAAACGATAAGGATTTTATTGCCGCAATCAATTGGAAGAAAATTGAAGAATATGTGAAGAATGGCGGAGGCACAAAAGTGCCTGCAAACTATGCTCATAATGTGTATAGTGATGAAACACACTCTGCAACCTCTACCATGATGAAAGAGGTATTGACAGTAGATCCTACAGAAGTGCCAGGTGCTGTTTACTTTTTGCCAACACCAAAATCACCTCACGGTTGTGATGTGGATCCTTCAGGGCAATACATCATTGGTAATGGAAAACTCTCAGCAGACTTAACAGTACATTCTTTTGATAAAATGATCGCCGCCATAGAGGGTGAGAAATTTGATGGTGAAGCCTATGGTATCCCAATTTTAAAGTTTGAAGATGTATTAGCAGGTACTGTCAAAAGTGGAGGTTTAGGACCACTGCATACTGAATTTGATGGACAAGGAAATGCATATACCACTTTCTTTATTTCGTCAGAAGTTGTAAAATGGAAACTCGGAACATGGGAGGTTATAGATAGAAAGCCTACTTTCTATTCTGTAGGACACCTTATGATTCCCGGAGGAAATTCGAGAAAGCCATTTGGTAAGTACGTAGTTGCAATGAACAAGATCACAAAGGATAGATATTTGCCAACAGGGCCTGAGATGGAACATTCTGCCCAGTTATATGATATCTCCGGAGAGAAAATGGAATTGCTTTCTGATTTTCCAACACATGGAGAACCTCACTACGCCGCTGGTATCCCTGCAGAATTACTTGCGCCGAAGTCTCAGAAGATCTACAGATTAGATGAAAATAAGCACCCATTTGCAACCCTAACGCCAGACCAGGCAAAGGTAGAGCGTAATGGGAATGAAGTACACATCTCTATGTCAACCATACGTAGTCACTTTACCCCGGATAATATTGAGGGTGTAAAAGTTGGAGATAAGGTATATTTCCATATTACCAATCATGAACAAGATTTTGATGTACCGCACGGTTTTGCGATCATTGGTCAAAACTCATCGGAATTATTGGTAATGCCGGGACAGACCAAAACATCTGTTTGGGAGCCTAAAAAGGTTGGGGTATGGCCATTTTACTGTACCGACTTCTGTTCTGCCCTGCATCAGGAAATGCAAGGATATGTAAGAGTTTCACCTGCAAACTCCAACATTGAGCTGTCCTGGTCATTGGGCGAGTAAGCATTTCAAAGTAGTATTAAATTAAAAGGATTGAAAGCGGGTAGTTATTCTAAACATACCCGCTTTTAACCTTTAAGATAGATTTAGACAGGTATACCTATTCCCATATTTAAGTTATTTAATATAGAAGAACGATGAAAAAAGCGAGCATAATCATGATAATTGGTCCCTTGTTACTACTGGGATTATATGTTTTTCCATTGTGGAACATCATGTTAGGAGCACCTCAATATCCAGATCCTTTGGGGATTAATATACATATCGATGGTATTAAGGATGTAAATGAGTTCGACATACAGAATATTGATGGCCTCAATCATTATATTGGGATGAAGACTTTGCCAAAACCTGAAGAAATGTGGGAATTTAGTACGTTTCCTATGGTTATTGGAATAATGATTTTTCTAGGCTCACTAATAGGATTACTTGGATTTTTTGGAAAGCTAAGCTATAAATGGTTTTTAGGTTGGTTTATACTCATGTCTGTACTAGGAGTTTTGGGCATGTATGATTTCAATGAATGGATGGTGGATTACGGAACCAATCTGGACCCCCATGCTATCATGAAGCTTGCAAATCCGGATGGTACTCCCATGACCTACAAGCCACCACTTCTAGGACATACCAAAATGCTGAATTTTGATGTTACTTCCTTACCTTCAACAGGGGCATGGTTAATGTTCACTGGGATGATGCTAACTGTAGTGGCCTTTTTTATAGGTAGAAAGCATCAGAAGTCCACTGTTGTAAATAGTGGTAAATAAGGCAAAAGTAAAACCACGGAAAGATGAAATTATCGTATTACATTTGTGGCTTATTTATAATAGGACTTACCTCCTGTAATATTGGTCCGGCACCAATAAACTACGGAAGTGATGGGTGCCATTATTGTAGTATGACCATTGTGGACAAACAACATGCTGCAGAATTCGTCACCCAAAAAGGCAAGGTGTTTAAGTTTGATGCCACCGAATGTATGATGAATTACCTTAAAGAGATAGATAAAACTACCGTAGCGCTGTATCTTGTCAATGATTACGACGCTCCAGGGGAATTGATCAATGCCACGGAGGCTACATATCTTATTAGTAAAAATATTCCTAGCCCTATGGGCGAATTTCTTACTGCTTTTAAGAGTAAGGAAGTAGCCGAAAGAGTTCATGCTGCTAATCAGGGAGTACTTTTATCCTGGGCAGAATTGCAGGATCGATTTAAGGAATAAACCATTTTAATGAGCCTGGTATGTACAACATAAGTGATGAAATAAAATCTCTGGAATACAATAAACTACAAGTAAAAAAATTGGTCAATAAAACCTCTTTGGAAATCCTATGTATAGCGCTGGAGAAAGATGCCTTTTTCCCGGAACATACTTCTCCGAGGGATGCAGAATTGGTTGTGTTGGAAGGAGCTATTGAATTTTACATTAATGGAACAACTTACAAACTAGACACCCAGCAGCATTTTAATTTTCCAAAAGAAACTGCGCATCGGGTTCTGGCTAAGAAAAATTCCAAGTTTTTGATCATTAGATAGACTCCCATGAAATTATTCTTTAGCTTTTTTTTAGGCTTGCTATGTTTTATTGGTCAGTCACAGCTTCCTAAGGTAATTGAGGTTTGCCCAAGCTGTCCTGTAAAGACAATCAAGGAGGGTATTGCGCTGTCTGCAAAGAATGATACCATACTGATAAAAAAAGGTACCTACCACGAATACAATATTATCATTGACAAACCACTCACGCTTTTGGGAGAAGCCTATCCGATCATCGATGGGCAAGACCAGGGAGAAATCATTAGGATAGAAAGTGATAGTGTTACAGTAGACGGTCTCTTTATTATAAATGTTGGCACTAGTTACACCACAGACTATGCAGCTATTCGGGTTGTTAAAAGTGAAAACTATCTGATACAAAATGTAGTATTAGAAAAGCTGTTCTTTGGGATCTATCTGGAAAAATCCAATAATGGAAGAGTCTACAACAATAAGATCATAGGGGATGCAGTAGACGAGTACAATTCCGGTAATGGAATTCAATTATGGTACTCAAAAAATGTAGAAGTAGACCAGAATATTGTTCAGGGAGTGCGCGACGGAATTTATCTGGAATTTTCAGATTTTGTGACCATCAAAAATAATGTCAGTACCAACAATTTAAGGTATGGGCTGCATTTTATGTTCTCCAATGATGACATTTACACAAATAATACCTTCGAGAATAATGGTGCAGGGGTGGCTGTTATGTTTTCCAAGAGGATAAAAATGCTGAATAACACATTCCGCAAAAACTGGGGAACAGCTGCCTTTGGAATGTTACTTAAGGAAATCAATGATGCTGAAATATCGGGGAATACCTTTGAAGAGAATACCATAGGTATTAATATTGAAGGCTCTAACCGAATAGAGTACAAAAACAATAATTTTATCAAGAATGGATGGGCAGTTAAGGTTTTAGGAGCTTGTTATGCCAATTCTTTCAGGAATAATAATTTTCTGTATAATTCATTCGACATCTCTTATAACAGTAAGATGAACGATAATGTTTTTGATCAAAATTATTGGAGCGAGTATACCGGCTATGATCTGGATAAGGACGGGGTAGGAGATGTTCCCTACAGACCAGTGAAACTGTTTTCTTATATTGTGAACCGTACACCCGAAACTATTATTCTGTTACGCAGTTTATTTATGGATTTAATTGATTTTTCTGAAAAGGTATCTCCGGTCTTTACCCCGGATAAACTCTTGGATGCAAGGCCACTAATGAAACGACAAAAATGATAGAGGTAAACTCTTTATATAAAAAATTTGGCAAGAATCAGGTGCTCACCGGCCTGGATCTTCAAAT
This sequence comes from uncultured Eudoraea sp., assembly GCA_965368835.1. GTDB lineage: Bacteria > Bacteroidota > Bacteroidia > Flavobacteriales > Flavobacteriaceae > Muriicola. The sequence continues at coordinate 8,116 of CBDUON010000062.1, forward strand.
TGAAGAAGGTGGAATTTTTGCTGTCCTGGGCCCCAACGGATCGGGGAAGACCACCCTCATTAAATGCATTTTAGGGATGGTAATACCCAATAAGGGGACAATTAAGGTAATGGGTGCTCCCATTAAAAATACCTGGCGATATCGCAAAAAGATCAATTATCTTCCTCAGATCGCTAATTTTCCAGGGAACATCAAAGTAAAAGAGTTGTTTAAGATGATCAAAGATCTGCGACAACAACCAGACAGACAGGAAGAATTGATAACACTTTTTGGATTGGAACCCTCTATGAACAAGAGGCTGGCAACCCTCTCAGGTGGCACCAAACAAAAAGTAAACATTGTACTCACCTTTATGTTTAACAGCCCACTGATCATCCTGGATGAGCCCACAACGGGTTTAGATCCGGCTTCCTTAATTCAACTTAAAAAACTGATCAGAGAAGAGAAATCGAAAGGAAAAACCATTTTAATAAGCTCACATATTATGCAGTTTGTTGCCGAGGTTGCAGATGATATTATTTATCTGCTGGAAGGGACTATTTATTACAAAGGAGGAATTTCCGAACTGCAGAAAAAGACAGGCCAAAAAGATCTTGAACATGCCATTGCGGCTATTACATCCACTCCTATTCATGCTTAAGATTTTAAAATACAGTTTTTACGACCTCATTAGAAGCAGATGGAGCTATGTCTACTTCATGTTTTATTTATTACTCGGCTTTGTATTACTATTCCTGAATAATGATGTATCCAAGGCAGTTATAACCTTGATGAATGTCATCATTGTGCTGGTCCCGCTTATTGGAACCATTTTTGGGATCATGTATTATTATAATTCGAAGGAATTTACAGAACTTTTACTGGCACAACCTATTCCCCGTACTTCTATTTTTCTGGGGCAATATTTAGGGGTAGCAGGTTCGCTTAGCTTAAGTCTGGTACTTGGCCTGGGCATTCCTTTTGTGCTGTACGGGCTCCTTAAAAGTGATGCCATCTTCGACTTTTCTCTGCTGCTTGTAACCGGGGCTTTTTTAACAGCTATTTTCACCGCCCTTGCATTTAACATTGCTATTTCTAATGAGAACAAGATCAAAGGATTTGGGTATGCCGTGTTACTATGGCTTTTTATGGCGGTAATTTATGACGGCTTGTTTCTAATGTCACTGATCATTTTTGAGGAGTATCCTCTAGACAAATTTTCTCTGGCAGCCACCATGCTCAATCCTATAGATCTTTCCAGAACACTGATCCTTCTTAAATTGGATATTTCCGCACTTTTAGGGTATACAGGTGCTGTTTTTAAGCAGTTCTTTGGCACCGATACAGGTTTACTGATTTCTATGTTAATGTTGATAACCTGGACCGTCTTGCCTATTTGGCGAATAGTTTACAAGGCCAAAAGGAAAGATTTTTAACGAGTATAAGTGGTAATAAACCACAGCAAAGAATGAACTTACTCCTTTGTGCGATGTTCGTAGATCTTCATAAATAACATCGTAGACATTTTCTGAGCCCGATTTTTTGCAATCCATACCAACTCACCAGTAAATAATTCGTCAAGGGTCTCAAACCATAAATTCAGCCAAAGCCCAAAATGCTCTGAGGTTATGCTATTGTTCATTTTGGAATCGACCTGCTGATGTACTTCTATTGGATTGCCAAGATATTTTCTCCGAACTAAAAGTTGACTTTCCCAAAAATCGGTCAATATTTCATAATGTGCTTCCCAATCTACTATGATCGAATTAAAAATAGGACCAAGTACCTTGTCTTTCCGGATCTTTTTATAGAAACTGGTAACCAATAGGTAAATGTCTTCCCGGTTCTCAAGTGGTGACTTCGTATGTGTCATATCATTTTTTGACTCTCCGTATATTATACGATATTCAGCGCAATGTCTACCATTTGTTCAAAGCTTGTCTCTCGTTCTTCGGAGGAAGTAAATTCGCGGGTAACCAGTGAATCAGAAATGGTCAAAATAGATAAGGCGTTTACCTTATGCTTTGCCGCGATGGTATAGAGTGCTGCGGTTTCCATCTCAACACATAGGACCCCGTGATCTGCCCATTTCTTAAAACCATCCGGGTCGTCCTCGTAAAAGACATCATTGGTTAAAATATTTCCGGCTTTTATTGAAATATTTTGTTGTTCGGCATAGGTTATGGCTTTTTTAAACAACTCAAAATTTGCGGTAGGTGCAAAATGACTTCCATAAAATTTCCGATCATTAATGGCCGAGTTCGTGGAAGCGGCCATCGCCAACACAATATCTCTCAGGCCAACATCCTTTTGAAAACTTCCTGCGGTCCCAACGCGTATAAGATTCTTTACCCCAAAATTCACAATGAGTTCATGATAGTAAATTAAGGCAGACGGCACTCCCATTCCACTTCCCTGTACAGAGATTGGTTGCCCTTTGTAGGTCCCCGTATATCCCAACATTCCCCTTACCTTATTATAACAAATGGCATTCTCCAAAAAATTTTCTGCGATCCATTTAGCTCGTAAGGGATCCCCCGGCAATAGAACCGATTCGGCAATTGCTCCTTTTTGGGCATTGATATGTGTACTCATAGTTCTGTTTTTATGACAGCATCATTTTTACGCCGGAAGAGGTGCCAATGCGTGATGCGCCTGCTTTAATATAAGCTAAAGCAGTGTCTTTATCTCTTATACCTCCAGAGGCTTTGATCTTTGCCTTTTCACCAACACTTGCCTTCATAAATTGAACCGCTTTTAAAGTAGCTCCTTCAGGGCCAAATCCGGTGGAGGTTTTTACGAAATCTGCACCACCTTTTAAGCACAGCTTACAAGCTTTATCTATTTCATCTTCAGATAAATAGCAGGTCTCAAGGATCACTTTTAAAACTGCATCTCCAACAATGTCTTTAATGTTCTTTATCTCTTCTGAGATCCTGGGATGCAAACCAGATTTAAACCAACCTATGTTCATTACCATATCTATCTCATCAGCTCCTTGTTCTACACAAAATTTAGCCTCAGCTTCTTTAATTGTAGTGGCCATGGCACCTAACGGAAATCCGATCACTGCAGCTACTTTTACCTCTGTATTTTGCAGCTCATTTTTTGCCAAAGCAACATAACAACTATTTACACATACTGCGTAGAAATTATATTGTTTTGCTTCCGCACAAAGAGTTTGGATGTCCGATTCTGTGGCTGTCGGTTTTAATAGGGTATGATCTATATACTGATTTAGTTGCATTCTTCAGAATTCATTAATCACGTTCAAATCTATCATAGGCCGCTTTGTATAACGCTTCCCTGTGATTGGGATGCGCTATAGATATAAGTGCCTTCGCCCTTTGATGCAAATTCATTCCAAACAGGTTCACCACGCCATACTCTGTAGCAACATAATGAACATGAGCCCTGGTTGTTGTAACTCCAGCCCCACTTTTTAAAAGCGGAGTAATCTTTGAGATCCCTTTTTTTGTCTGTGAGGTAAATGCAAATATTGGTTTACCACCTTTAGAAAGTGAAGCGGCGCGTATAAAATCCATTTGCCCCCCCACACCAGAGAATTGTTTTGTCCCTACACTATCTGCACAAATCTGACCTGTAAGATCTATCTCAATGGCACTGTTAATAGCCGTTACTTTCGGATTTTGTAGAATTACGTTTGTATCATTTGTATAAGCGGCTTCTTTAAAATTAACGATGGGATTATCATCAACAAAGTCGTATAAGGCCTGAGTACCAGATGCAAAACAAGTTACGATTCTTCCAGATTTTAACGTCTTTTCTTCCCCTGTAATTACACCTTTTTCCACAAGAGGAAGAAGTCCGTCCGAAAACATTTCGGTATGTATACCCAGACGTTTATGGTTCTTCAGATTGGTTAATACTGCGTTTGGAATATTCCCTATTCCCAATTGTAGGGTTGCACCATCTTCTATTAATGCCGCCACATTTTTCCCTATCTCATGCTCAATTTCTGATATTTTGGCCATCTCATGGGTATGAAGCGGTTCATTTACCTCAAACGCGGCATTGATCTCAGAAACGTGTATAATTCCATCTCCATGAGTTCTGGGGACTTGAGGGTTAACCTGCGCGATTACCAATTTGGCAGTTTTAATGGCAGGTAGCGTTACGTCTACCGAGACACCAAGAGAACAATACCCGTGTTTATCTGGTGGCGAAACCTGAATAAGTGCCACATCGAGCGGTAATATATTTCGTCTGAATAACAGATGAATTTCGCTCAGAAAAATAGGAATATAGTCGCCTTTATTTGTGTTGACGGCATTACGTACATTACCCCCAACAAAGCAACTATTAATGGTGAAGGCACTATTATATGGTGGACTTGCATAATTTACAGTGCCTTCGGTATGGATCGATATTATTTCAACATTTTTCAACTCCTTATATCGCTCTGAAATAGCATTGATAAGTGTGTTAGGGG
>CBDUON010000063.1:0-12401 GCA_965368835.1 uncultured Eudoraea sp.
ATGGATATTTTTGAAGAACAAAAGAATATTCTCCATTTCAAGATCCTTGAAAAGAAAAAGAGTTTTGTGCTCATCAGGGAAAATAATAAAGGAATGTTAAACTTCTAAGCCACAGGACATAATCTCCTTAAAATATCCTAATTTCCGCAAGGAAAAATTATCAAATCAATACCTATTCATGAACAAACTAAGATTTTATACAACCGCAGGTTTAATCCTGTTTGTTACGGTCCTTTTTGCACAAGTAGAGACTGCTAAAGAACGTGCCCCTGGACATCTAAATCAAAGCAAATTCAAGCAGATGTATGAAGAGTTTGCTACCCCCAATATGTACAGATCGGCTTCCGGAACACCGGGTCCTAACTATTATCAGCAACAAGCCGATTATAAGATGGATATTGAACTCGATGATAAAAATGCCAGGATTTACGGGAAAGAAACTATCACCTATCATAACAATGCACCGGAGGCACTCGAATTTCTCTGGTTGCAATTAGATCAAAATGTGAGGGCCAAAGATTCTAAGGCACCACTGAGAAACGGAAGTAGTGTAAAGGATGGCTATGTAGCGGGCACTTTTTCAAAGGAATTTATAAAAGAGAAATTTGATGGGGGCTTTAAGATTGAGTACGTAAAAGACGCTAATGGGAATCCTCTTCCTTATACCATTAACCAAACCATGATGAGGGTAGACCTGGCCAGCCCATTGAAAAGCGGAGAGAAAGTGTCATTTGATCTAAAATGGTGGTATAATATCCCCGATCATACTATAGACCGTGCCCGCTCCGGATATGAATATTTCGAAAAAGATGGAAACAGAGCCTATGTAATAGCCCAGTTCTTTCCCAGAATGGCCGTATACAGCGACGTGGAAGGATGGCAAAATCACCAATTCTGGGGTAGTGGCGAGTTTGCTCTTCCCTTTGGAAATTACGACGTAAACATTACCGTTCCGGCAGATCATACGCTTGATGCCACAGGGGTCCTGATGAATCGCAAGGAAGTTTTCAGCAAGGAGATGTTAAAACGTTATGAGCAGGCAAAGAAGTCGTATGACAAACCTGTTCTTATTGTGACCCAGGCAGAAGCAGAAGTTGCCGAAAAAGGATTTTCTGACAAGAAAAAGACCTGGAAGTTCAGAGCTGAGAATGTAAGAGATTACGGCTTTGCAAGCTCACGGAAGTTTATCTGGGATATGCAGGCCGTTAAGATCGGAAATAAGGATGTGATGGCCGTATCGCTATATCCAAAAGAAGGGAATCCATTATGGGAAGAATTATCTACTAAAGCGGTTGCCAGTACGTTAAAATCATATTCATCTCATACTTTTGATTATCCCTATCACAAGGCTATTTCTGTTCACGCAAAGAATCAGGGGATGGAATACCCTATGATCTGTTGGAATTACGGTAGGCCCAATGAAGATGGAACTTATTCTGAAAGAACAAAATATGGAATGATCAGTGTTATCATCCATGAAGTAGGGCATAATTTCTTTCCTATGATCGTGAATTCTGACGAACGCCAATGGGCCTGGATGGACGAAGGTCTTGACACTTTTATGCAGTATTTGGCAGAGCAGGAATTTGGTGAGACCTTCCCGGAAGTGATTGCACCTAATGAAAAATATCCTTCAAGAAGAGGAGATCCATCCAAAATAGTTCCCTATATGAGTGGGGATCAAAGCACCATTTCTCCTATAATGGCAAATCCTGAAAACGTCTATCAACTTGGTTCAAATGCATATGCTAAACCGGCTACGGCATTGAATATCCTGAGGGAAACTGTAATGGGAAGAGAATTGTTCGATCACGCATTTAAGACGTATTCTAAACGTTGGATGTTTAAACACCCTACTCCCGAAGATTTCTTTCGCACTATGGAAGATGCATCTGCCGTTGATCTGGATTGGTTCTGGAGAAGTTGGTTCTACACCACCGATTATGTGGATATTGGGGTGAAAGGAGTAAAAAAATATTATGTAAGCAATGAACCTGGCAAGAAAATGCGGGAATATAATTCCGCCAGGAATTTAACGAAGGCCGACCTTCGTCCATTAGTTTACCTGCTTGATGCTGAAAGCGAAGATTTCGACCAGGAGATGAGTGGTATGGCGCCCAGCGAAATATCTGTACCATTGAAGGAATTTATGATGGACAATATGTCCGTTGAGGAAAGGACTGCAGTAAAAGAACCAAAATTCTTTTATGAGGTAACCTTTAATAAGCCGGGTGGTATCCCTATGCCGTTAATTGTTGAGTATACGTATGCAGACGGCAGTTCGGAAACTATTACTTATCCCCCTGAAATTTGGAGGAAGAACGATGCTGAGTTTAAAAGAGTAGTCACCTCTGAGCAAGAGATCGTTGGCATCGTAGTAGATCCGAAAAGAGAAACGGCAGATATTGACATAACCAACAATAGCTGGCCAAGGACAGAAGCTCCTTCAGAATTCAATCAGTTCAAGGAAAGTATTAAAGGAGAATAATTTTCGTTATGTATTTATAAAATGGTCCTGACTATTTTTGGTCGGGACTTTTTTATTTTATAAAAGGGTTCTAAACTTGATTATATTTGTAGTATGCAATCGATGATAATTTTATTTATAAGTGGTGGTGAGATCTTCTTCATCATGTTTATTGTCGTCATGGTCTTTGGTGCCGATAAGATTCCGGGTATCGCCAAAGGGCTAGGAAAAGGTATGCGCCAATTAAAAGATGCCACGGAAGATATAAAGCAGGAAATACAAAAAAGTGCTGAGAAACAGGGAATAGACACCAGCATAGCAGACGACATAAAAAAGGAAATGAATCAGGTGAAAAAGAATATTGAGGATGTTTCCGGCACCATTAAAAGAAAGTAAGTGCGCGTATGTGGGAAAGGCTATTACAATGGGACCGCGATACCTTTATCTACTTAAATAGCCTTGGAATAGAAGAGTATGACGGGTTTTGGTCTCTGGTAACCCATACAACTACCTGGATCCCTTTATTTGTACTTTTCTTCCTATTGCTACTATTAAAATATCCAAAGAAAGAGGCGATCGCCATGATCCTTATGACGGTGTTGCTATTTGGTTTTGTTATGGCCTTTATGGAAATCACCAAGAACCTTATTGCCAGGCTTCGGCCCAATAATAATGAGGAGATCAGTGCCCTTATACGTATCTTAATTTCCCCTGATGACTATAGTTTCTTTTCCGGTCATGCGGCAAACTCTTTTGCCATTACAACCTTGATAGTCCTGTTTCTTAGAAAGAAATTAAAATGGGTTTATCTCTTTTATCTCTGGCCTTTGCTTTTTTCTCTTAGCAGGATTTATGTAGGGGTACATTATCCATTAGATCTGATAGTTGGCACCGTGGTTGGACTCTTAATGGCCGTGACATTTTACAGGATCTACCTTCGGTTTATAATACCCTACTTAGGGTTAAACCGTCTCTGATAGGTAGCATTACTGTCTCCACCCTTGGGTCTTTTTTTAACATCTCGTTGTATTCCAGAATCGCTTTGGTAGCCTTGTCATTAGCTTCTATGGCTTCCACCACCTTGCCAGACCAAAGTACATTGTCTGATAAAATGATACCACCTTTGCGCGTCTTGGGTAATACTGATTCAAAATAACGGGCATACTCTTTTTTCTCTGCATCAATAAATACAAGATCGAACTGTAGCTCGAGAGAAGGAATAATTTTCAGGGCATCCCCCGTATGTTGGTGAATTAGGTTGGAAAACCCCGACTTTCCAAAATACTTATTTTGGATCCCAGCCAATTCTTCGTTGATGTCTATGGTGTGAAGTTGGCCATTAGGCGCAAGGCCTTCTGCGAGGCATAAGGCCGAATAACCTGTATAGGTACCTATCTCCAGGATATTGGTTGGCCCGATAATTTTAGAAAGCATGCTCAACACTCTTCCCTGGTAATGGCCTGTGATCATCCTGGGCTGTATCACTTTTAAATGAGTCTCCCGACTTAGTTCAGATAGATAGGTGGGTTCATTCTCCGAATGAGCGGTGATGTACTCCTGCAATGTTTCCGACAGAAAATGCATGCGATTCTTTTTGCAAAAATAGGCTTTTTGACCTACTTTGTTTTCTCCATTAATACTCTATCAATTATGAAAGATGTCCGTATTCGGGATGCAGTTGAGGCTGATTTGCCTGCACTGTTGCAATTTGAACAGGCACTTATTGAAGCCGAACGCCCCTTTGATCCTACCATACGAGATGGTCGTTTGCATTACTATGACCTTAAAGAGTATATAACCAATAAAGAAGCAAAGGTGGTGGTTGCTATGAACAATGGGCAAATTGTAAGTTCAGGATTCGGCATTCCCAAAGCCGCAAGAACATATCTGAATCATGAGCAATACGCGTATCTGGGGTTTATGTATACGCTCCCTGTATTTCGTGGAAAGGGCATTAATGGAAAAATTATGGAAGTACTTGTCGCCTGGGCAAAGAGTAAGGGGTTATCAGAGGTCCGACTTACAGTTTATCAAGATAATGTCCCGGCCATTGCTGCCTATGAAAAAGTTGGATTCAAGAAACATATAATTGAGATGCGCATGGCTTCGGATACCCATGAATCTCAAGCATAAACACTTAGTTTATGAGGAGTGTTGTATTTTTGCCGAAATGAAAACCATGAAGTTTCAGAACACCTTGTCCTTTGCCCGTGAGCTCGATGCGCAAGATTCTTTGGCGCCCTACAGGAACGAGTTTTATTTTCCGAAGGTAAAGGGTTCTAAAGTAATTTATTTTACCGGTAACTCCCTTGGATTACAACCCAAAAGAACCCAGGCCTTTGTTGATGAGATCATGAAAGATTGGCGGGAGTTGGCAGTGGAAGGACATTTCTATGCAGAGAAATCATGGTGGGATTATCATGAACGCCTTGCCAAACCCCTGGCAAAAGTTGTAGGTGCCAAACCTGCCGAGATATCCGTTATGAATACCCTAACGGTTAATCTTCATCTACTCATGGTTTCCTTTTACAGGCCTACTAAAAAGCGCTATAAGATCATATGTGAGGAAAAGGCTTTTCCATCTGATCAGTATATGTTTCAAAGTCAGATTAAGTTCCATAAACTGGATATTTCTGATACCCTGGTAGAGATCAAAAAACGTAAAGGTGAAAATTTTTGGCGTACAGAAGATGTACTGGCCAAAATTGATGAAGTTGGAGATGAGTTGGCGCTTGTCTTGCTCGGAGGTGTGAATTATTACAATGGGCAGGTCTTTGATATGAAGGCCATTACCAGTGCCGGGAAGAAGGCCGGAGCTATGGTAGGGTGGGATCTGGCACATGCAGCTGGAAATATTGAGCTTAAACTACATGATTGGGATGTAGATTTTGCTGCCTGGTGCAGTTATAAATATATGAACAGCGGGCCCGGAAATGCCTCTGGCATCTACGTACACGAGCGGTATCTAAACAGGAGAGACATTCCTCGATTTGAGGGGTGGTGGGGAACAAAAAAAGAAACACGTTTCTTAATGCAGCCAGAATTTGATCCAATGGAAACGGCAGATGCCTGGCAAATAAGTAATGCCCCTGTTTTGGCGGTAGCTCCCTATCTGGCCTCTCTGGAAATGTTTGAGGAAGTAGGTATGCCGGCACTGATCAAGAAACGAAATCTTATAGTCTCTTATCTGGAATTTATCCTGCAGGAAATTGATAAGGAAGTGGATAGCTCATTTGAAATTATTACTCCTAAAGATCGCGGGACACAATTATCGGTTTTTTTGCATGGCGAAGGACGACCGCTTTTCGACTATCTGATGGAAAAGGGTGTAATTACCGATTGGAGGGAACCTAATGTAATACGCCTCGCCCCGGCACCTTTCTATTGCTCTTATGAGGATATGTATCGCTTCGGACAGATATTAAAGGAGGGCATTATAAAAAAGTAGCTATCCAACCCAACCTCTAATTCCTGATCACTATGAGATCTTTACGGCTAATTTTGTCTAACTCCAGGTACTTTGGTCCTGCATGGGCTTTTGCCAGTCTAAATATTCTCTTTGGTACCTGGGCAATTTATATCCCAACAGTAAAGGATGACCTGGGGATTGACAAAGCCACACTTGGCATTGCCTTGTTTTTCCTTTCGTTTGGAGTGTTCACTGTATTCCCCGTAGCTTCCCGGATCATTAATCGCTTAGGGGTTGGAAGGGCCACCTGGATAGGTATAATTCTACTCTGTTTTACTGCTATCTTTCCGCTGATGGCTACTAGTTTTACTACGCTGGCTATTGCTTTGTTCTTTTTTGGCTCTGCCAATGGATTTTTGGATATCTCAATGAATACACTTGTTACTGAGATAGAGAAGGAGGATAAACAAAATTTTATGTCGGCTTCTCACGGCTTCTTTAGTTTAGGTGGGGTGATCGCCGGATTGGGAAGTTTTTTGATCCTGGCATTTGGAAATAGAATGTTGCATATGCTCCTGGCAATTGCCCTTGTTTTTGGCATCAATTTTATATTTCATAAGCGGTATAAACACATTGTAGCTGCACCCATAGAAAAAGAACCTTTTAGTCTTCGCAATTTTAAACCGCTTCTTCTCCTGGGGGTCGTATCTTTTGTGATCATGGGGAGTGAAGGTGCTATTGTTGATTGGAGCGGACTATTTTTAAAAGAAGTTTCCATGGCTCCCGAGGTTATATGGGGTGCGGGATTCTTAGGATTTCAAATTATGATGACCTTAGGCCGTTTCCTGGGAGATGCCATCAGTGCTCGTATTGGCTCGGTTAAGATAGTGGCACTGGGATCTTCCATTGCCATTTTGGGCTATGTATTGGTCTTAATGAGCAATACCTATTTAGCCATCGCTGGTTTTGCCTTAACGGGTCTGGGTTTTTCGGTGATAATTCCCGAGCTCTTCAGGATAGGTGGGAACGTAAAGGGAGTAGAATCTTCACAGGGTGTTGCGTTTATTGCAGGCACGGGTTATTCGGGCTTTCTAATGGGTCCTGTAATCCTTGGATTTCTGGCAGAACAGTTTTCACTCAGCACCAGTTTTATGGTACTATTGGGGGGAGTTATTATTGTGTTGGCAACAACTTTTCTCCTTAAAAGAAATACCAAAAAGGCAGGCTGAGCCTATTTTAGAACCTCCACTCCTGTAAAATACAAGGAGAAATTCCCTTCCTTGTTCTTATGCATTTTTGAGATGTTTAGTCCGTTGAAAGATTCATATCCTTCCCAGGTTGTTACGCTGGAGGGTTCCGTACTATTTCCTTTGCGGAAGACCCATTCTTTGATCTTGTAGTCATCGGCCAAATAAAAGTCATATGCGTCCCCGGGGGTATAGCCACCATCATTTCCATATACCACAGTAAGCTTTGGTAAGGAATCATTGCTGATGGGGGCAAGGGCAGCCTCGTCAAAAGTATAGCTGAGGTTATTCTGATCCCATAAGATGTTAATGGGTGCCAGCAACCAATATTTGTCATTAATAAATGCGCCATCGGCTTTTGTAGAAAGGCTGTCTACAGCCCGTCTATTATAAGTTATGGTGGTGCCATTAGATATTCCCTGAACTTCCTGGGTTTTGGTGTTCCAGATCCAGGATCTTTCAAAGTGGGTAGTGTCTCTATCCACATTAAAGGTAAATCTGATCTCTTTGATCTTATTCCATTCATCATATCCATGCGCTTTGGCCACTTTTTCAAGAATAGTATCTTCTTTGACCGGCGTTGTCTGCTTTTCAGATTTACAACTTACCAAAAGGATTAACAAGGTAAAAAGAGAAATAAATGACTTGTTCATTGCAGAATATTTTTCCAAATATACTTTGTTTTTTGTTTAAAAGCCTCAAGCGCAGCACAGGGCATTATCCCATAAAAAAATCCTGAGAAATGGATCTCAGGATTTAGGTTTGGTTGAATGGTATTTAGTATTATTTACTCTTTACAATCAGGTCTTTTGGTTTTTTGATCTGTACTATTGGGAATTCGGTTCTTCTGTTGAGCTCTAATTCTTCATCAGTACAATCCTTTCTGCTTGTACATTGATTGATCAACCTTCTTTTACCATAGCCCTTATATGAAAGTATATGTTCTTTTAATACACCATGTTCAATCAGATAATCATAGGTAGACTTTGCCCTTCTCTCTGATAGATTGTCATTATAGGCATGACTCCCAATAGGATCTGTATGTGCTTCAAGATGAATGATCATATCCGGATAGGTAACGGTCATTAATTTTACCACTTTATCTAATTCTTTTGCTGCATCAGGACGTATGTCACTCTTGTTAAAATCGAAGTAGATCTTATCGAGATTTGCCAGTAATTTTACATCCATCACTGGTTCCAACGTAATGTTTTGAGAAATCACCTTGGTGGTAAGTGGTGTTGTATAGGTGTTAAAATATACATTCTTGGTAGGGTGCGTTTTACGCGATGCTTCAATTACATAGTTCCGTTCCCGGTTTATATACATTCTGTAATACCCATTGGCATCTGTCTGAGCTTCGCCTTCCTGTGTTCCGGTCTTTTGATTAAAGATCGCGATCTTCACATTGTCTAGTGGCTTTAAGTTTACACCATCAATTACAATACCTTCTAGTGAAAGTTCCGGGGTGAATTTAAACTTATAAATGTCGTCACCTCCAAGTCCGCCTTCTCTGTTAGAACTTAAATATCCGGTAATACCATCTTCATGGGCATAAAAGGCAAAGTCATCGCTTGGTGAGTTTACGGGTGTTCCCAGATTTACAACGTCTACAATTTCCTCATTTTCATTACTAATTGTAGAGAAGATATCTAGTTGTCCAAAACCAACATGTCCGTCTGAAGCAAAGAACAAGACCCCTTCACTGTTGATAAAAGGAAACATTTCATTTCCTTCTGTATTAACTACCGGTCCGGCATTGACCGGTGCACCTATACCTCCTCTGGGATGGATTTCGGAATAATAAATATCTGTACCTCCATATCCTCCAGGTCTGTCTGAGGTATAGTACAAACGCGTACGACCCGGACTTACGTAAGGGTGGCCAGTAGAGTAGTAATCACTATTTATTCGTAAGTTCTTATTCTCTTTCCAAACACCTTTATCCTTTATGGCACTAAAAATTTTAAGATTCAGTTCATCTTCTGCCCCATAGGCCTTTTTGTTTTTAAAGAAATTATTACGGGTAAAGTAGATCACTGTATCATTCTTATAATCTGTAGAAAAAACAAGCGAACTTTCATGAAACCTTGTATTAATATCACCTTTAATTTTCTCAGGAATGGATTCAGGATTATCTTCTTTTACCATAAAAATATCGAGCCAGGGCTCATCGTTCCAACCGTATTCATCACCATCTACCAAATCTTTTCTGGAAGAAGCAAAATATAGATATTCTCCATTGACAAAAGCACCAAAATCACTTTGACTTGTATTGAATGGAACGGTTTTAACTTCATAGCGTTCCCTACTATTAAAAACTACTGAGGCCAAATTACCATCCTTTAGAAATCGTTTTACACGAGAATCGTTCTTGTTGTATTTTTTGTATTTCTTTAACCAATCTTCTGCTTTATCTAATTGCCCGTCACTATACAGCGCCATACCGTATTTGAAATAGTAATCTGTAGGGATACTTGTTTTATTGATCACCGCCTCAAAATGAGGTATAGACTTTTTAAAGTCGCGAATCAGCAGATAGCATTCCGCAAGTCGCTGGTGGGCATAGTCGCTATTAAACTTACCTTCCACCATCTTTTCATACTCTTTGATGGCTTTGCTGTATTGAAACTGGCCAAAGTAATAATCGCCACGTTTCTGTGCTCCATATTGAGCCTGACCCGTGGTAATGATCAAGGAAAAAAGTAGAGTGAATACTATGTATGTTAGGTGTCTCATGGTAAATATTTTTTAGAAGTATCTAGGTGATTTAGCCGGACCTTTTTGTTTGAATAGTGTCTCATAGATCAATATGATCTCATGGGTTCCGGTAGAGTAGGGCCTTATCTCTCCAGTTGGCATATCATAAGCATATCCCAGTCTAAAGTCTTTTGAGACCTGAAAGTCTAGGAGTGCTCCAAAACCATCCGCATTATTAAAACGATAGGAAGCTCCAAGCCAAAGTTTGTCATAGAATAAAAAGTGTGCAGAAACATCCATACTGGTGGGTGCTCCGTTGGTTATTTTTGCCAACACAGAGGGTCTGAACTTAACTGTAGGAGATAGATCAAGAACCAATCCGGCGATTGAATAATAGCTAGGACGTTCCAAAGCTTCAAACTCCCCTTGATTTAAATCTGTTTTAAGTATTCTGGGAGATGATACCCCTGCGTACCATCTGTTGGTACTCAAATAAACACCGGCACCTACGTTAGGAGACCACTGGTTAAAACTCGATGCAAAAAACGTATCATTATTGTCTGGCGTTTCTAATTGATAGTTTGTAAATCCAGCTTTTAATCCAAATGAAAGTTTCGCTTTCAGACTCACTGGGATGGTATATGAAAAATCACCGTATATGTAATTAGTGCTTTCAAAGCCCAGTCTGTCACTGATGTAAGAAAGCCCCAGGCCAACCCGGTCATTTCGCAATGGAGCATGTAATGAAAAGGTGCTCGTCCTAGGATTTCCATCGATCCCAACCCACTGATTTCTATGCAAAGCAGTGACGTTCAAGGTCTCTCTACTACCTGCATAGGCAGGGTTTACAGAGATGGTGTTGAACATATACTGAGTGAACTGCGGTAACTGTTGCGCGGTCATCAAACTGCTCAGGGAAAAAATGAACAGGAATAAAATATTTTTTGCCGTTTTCATACTAGTAGGTTTTAATTAGATCCGAGATAGATATATCCATTCACCGGTTTAAAGTCCTTATTGGTTACTTTAATGATATAGTAATAAGTACCTGCCGGTAGCATACCCGAATTCCCGAAGGAATTATTCGGAGAGTTACCTCCCCAATTGTTCTGATAATCTTTTGTTTCATATACCTTAGCTCCCCATCTGTTGAAGATCATCAGGTCGAAGTTAAAGTCGCAGAACTCTACGCCCTTAATTTCAAATACATCATTAACACCGTCACCATTTGGCGTTACGGTTTTAGAAGGCGTAATATTTGCCACGCCACAAGGCACACAGTCAGCATTTACCGTTATGGTAAAATCAACATAGTATTTACAGCTTCCTTCTGTTGAGCTATAGGCGATCTGATATTCACCTACTGGCACAGCCAAAGGATCCAGGATACTTCCATTTAAGACCATTCCGGCAGTCAATATTTCAAAGGTGCCGTTAGTGTCGAATGACGCAGGTAAATAATTTACCAGATCAATGGTTGGATCTTCTACACATATATCAATAAATACTGTTTCTAATTGCGGCTGCATCACAAAAATGAGCTGCTCAAAGGATTCCGTATTGCCACAGGCATCGGTTACATCCCAGGTTCTTATGATCATATAATCATCAGAATCGTCTGAAAATTGTGTTTCTTCGTTGAACACTACGGTATAGTCGCCACATCCACCCATAAAGGTCAATTCTGGCACCTCAGGAATGTCCTCACCACACGTGATCATGATCTCTTCCTCATAGTTACTGCTGGTGATAGGTCCGGTTGCAGGGATACTGATCACCTGAGTATGGGAAATTGCATTTCCGGCACAATCACTGGTACTCCAGGTTCTGGTTATAGTGTACCCCATTGCACAATTCGCATCATTTGTAATGATCTCTTCAAAGGCGACCGTAATGTTTGGATCACAATTGTCTATCGCAGTTAAGGTAGCCGCATCCGGGACTTCACTACAAGTGGTAATAAGGTCTGCCGGTAATTCTTCTACAAAGACCGGAGCTATTACATCTTCAACTATAATAACCTGTGTATGGCTCGTAGAATTCCCGGCACAATCCTGGGCTATCCAGGTTCTTGTGATCGTATATTCTGAAGCGCATTCATCATCCTGACCAGTAATAGATTCAGTAAAAGTCACCGAAACATCCGTATCACAATTATCCATTGCAGTCATATCTGCTGCTGTTGGAACTGCATCACAGGAAACTGTCATGTCTGCAGGTAAACTTTCTATAAAGACAGGTGCCGTAGTATCAAGTACTGTAATAACCTGGGTATGTGTGCGAACATTATCAACACAGTCCGTAATTGTCCATGTTCTGGTTATAGTGTATTCTGTGGCACATTCATCATCTTGTCCTGAAATCACCTCAGTGTATTCCTGTACATAATCACAACCACTTGCATTCAATGTAATTTCACCTTCACCTATATAGATGATATCATCCAATACTGGCACTTCCTCACACTGCATGGTAGTATCTGAAGGAAAATCATCTTCACTGTCATTGTCCAGAATAGTTCCTGTCGCGGTTGGCGTATTTATACTGATTGCAGTATGAGATACATTAGATAAGTTTA
>CBDUON010000064.1:0-12080 GCA_965368835.1 uncultured Eudoraea sp.
ATCCAGGAAGACGCATCGTAGCCTCTGCCTAACTGTTCTCTTTTCCATGGCCTTAAGG
This sequence comes from uncultured Eudoraea sp., assembly GCA_965368835.1. GTDB lineage: Bacteria > Bacteroidota > Bacteroidia > Flavobacteriales > Flavobacteriaceae > Muriicola. The sequence continues at coordinate 59 of CBDUON010000064.1, forward strand.
GTTCTAAGGAGTGTGTAGTAATTACCAGAGGTTTACCGTAACAAAGCTTTGCTACAATACCGGCAAAATGCGCGTACCAGGTATGGCAATGAACAATATCAGAATCAATATCATCAGCGTTCAATTGGACACCAGTACTCAAGGTTTGCAGCACGCCTTTTAACTTATCATCGGTCTTATTGAAGATAGGGTTTTCATAGGGAAATCCGGTCACAGTAAGTTGATCGGAGGCCGTATCCTGATCCCCGAAGCAGCGAACCTCCACTTTCATTAATTTAGAGAGCTCAGCAGCAAGGTATTCAACATGCACTCCGGCGCCCCCATACACATATGGCGGAAACTCTCTTGTAAAAAACAGTACTTTCATGCTAATTGGTGTTAGATCTTACAAGCTGCTTTTAAAAGATATTTTAAAGTTTTCCGGCAGCTTTCTATTGATAAAAGTATCCTTAAAGTTAAAGATCATTATTGACTAATATAGGATTAAATTGAGAATAATTAAGGATTCTTTTTCGGCAAAAAAAATGTAGGAAACATCTTATTGCCTGATGCCTTTAACTCAAGATATTTAAAATCAGTCACGGGAAATATGAAAAACGGCATCCCCCTGGTTGACGATGGGCGACTCATTAATGCAAATTACATACCCCGCATGAGATGCTTTGATATTTCGTTCGAAATATCCAAAAGGATCAGAAATACTTCCGATCACCGATCCTTTTTTTACCTTTTTACCTAAAATTAGTTTAGGATGGAACATGCCAGAATAATTGGCCCTGATCCATCCGGAGTCATTGATCAGAACAGGTTCATCTTCTGTGGTTTCAAATTGGGATAATTCCTCTTTAAAATTCCGCATTCCCAATTTCTGTATTACGCGCATTGCACCGCTAAGTCCGGTTTGGGTTACCTTGGTGTCTATATGATTAGATTTACCACCTTCAAAGAGCAAAATCTTTTTCTTCAACTTATGCATCGCTTCCCTGAAGGACTTATCGCGCCTGGCAGATCCAATAATAAAAGGGGCACGAAATTCCCTGGCCAGCATTAAACTTTCTGTATCCTCCTGATTAATACGTATCTGCGGTACGTTAAAACGGCTGTCTCCACCCGTATGGAAGTCTATGCAATAATCTACAATAGGAGCTATTTCCTTGATAATATGATAGGCGAACCTGCTGGCCAGTGAGCCCCTTGGGCTGCCCGGAAAAACCCTATTAAGGTCCCGGCCATCGGGGAATTGACGTTCCTGATTCAGGAAACCAAAGACATTGACTACGGGAATGCAGATGATAGTGCCATTCTCCGGAACATTAAATTTTTTGGAAATTATCTGGCGTACAATTTCAATCCCATTGATCTCGTTGCCATGTATCCCACCCGTTATAAGTAAGACAGGGCCATCCTTTTTTCCACGTTCCACAATGATGGGAACCTGTATTCTTGTCCTGGTGTGGAGTTTGGCTATGTCCAGATTCAACTGGTAACTTTTTCCCCTGGCAATATTTTGCCCCAATAACTCTATCTTACTCTTCGGCATGCCTTTCTACATACTTAATGATCTGAGCGGCAATATCTTTTCCTGTTGCCTCTTCAATTCCTTCCAGTCCCGGTGAAGAATTTACTTCCAGAATAAGAGGTCCGCGGGCAGATTGTAGCAAATCAACACCTGCAACCCCAAGTCCCATGACCCGTGCCGCTTTTATGGCTGCGTTTTCTTCTTCGTCTGTTAATTCAATAATATTAGCCGAGCCACCCCTGTGAAGATTGCTCCGAAATTCTCCTTCTTTTCCCTGCCGCTTCATGGCCCCTACAACTACTCCGTCTACAACAAATGCTCTGATATCTGCACCCATGGCTTCTTTGATAAACTCCTGAACAATAACACGCGCCTGCAAGCCATTAAAGGCTTCTAAAATAGATTCTGCGGAGTTCCTATTGTCCGCCAGGACAACTCCAAGGCCTTGAGTCCCTTCTAAAAGTTTAATCACTACGGGAGCTCCTCCGGCCTTATCTATGATGGCTCCTACATCTTTAGAATAATTACTAAAAACCGTCTTAGGAAGTCCAAGACCCGCTCTCGATAGTATCTGCAGACTTCTTAGTTTATCTCTGGACCGCACCAGGGCCTGAGATTCTACTGCGGTAAAGACTTTCATCATTTCGAATTGTCTTACCACTGCGGTTCCATAAAATGTAATAGAAGCGCCAATACGCGGAATAACCCCATGTATCCCCGTAACTTCTTTTCCTTTGTAAATAAGTCCGGGTTTTTTCTTTTCTATGACCAGATCACATTTACTGTGGTCAATGACCACCATTTCATGTCCTTTGGCAATCCCTGCCTCCATTAGGCGTTTGGTGGAGTACAAATTAGGATTCTGAGAAAGTATAACAAATTTCATTTTCATTATTTATTTAAGCATGGCAAGGTAGGGAATTATTATACTTAAAATATGGCATAAAATAAATTATTAATCCACTGGTTATGAGATTAATTGCACACCTAATTTTTTGTTAAGCAGTGCAATAAATCCTTTTATTTTGTAGTTTTGTAGACAGATGAGCGAAATACGCCGTAAAATAGGATCTCTTGTAATGGCCTTTTTAGTGCTGTTCTCCACCATGTCATTTTCAATGGACATGCATTTCTGTGGGGATATGCTGGTAGATTTTAAGCTCTTTCAGGAAGCGGATTCTTGCCAAATGGCTATGGACATGCCGTCCATGGATATGGTAGGTGATGATATGGAGATGCAATGCTGTTCTGATGTGGAACTGCTGGTGCCGGGACAGGACGATTTGCAACTTTCTTTTGATGACCTTTCTTTTGAACAACAAACTTTTATTGTTGCCTTCACTATTACATATTCTAATTTATTCCTTGGGATTGATCAACATCCCACTCCTTTTAAGGAATATTCACCTCCCATACTGATTCGGGATGTCCAGGTACTGGACCAGACTTTTCTTATTTGATTCTAAACATTTAATTGGAGGCTCAACAGCTATGGCTGTATTGGGCCAAGACACATTTATGTGTTCTCAAATTTTCCATTTCTAATGTTTAATGATCAAATCTCATGCTAAATAAAAGCATTAAATTCCTGATAGAGAATAAATTAGTAGCTGTTCTTCTTTTGTTGCTATGCATTGGTTGGGGGATCGTAAATGCCCCTTTTAACTGGGACACTGGCTTCCTGCCAAGTGACCCTGTTGCTGTTGACGCCATCCCGGATATTGGTGAAAACCAGCAGATTGTTTTTACCGATTGGCCCGGCAGATCTCCTCAGGATATTGAAGACCAGATTTCATATCCTCTTACAACTGCGTTATTGGGTATTTCAGGTGTAAAAACGATACGAAGTACTTCCATGTTCGGGTTTTCAAGTATTTACCTGATTTTTGACGAAGACGTTGAATTCTACTGGAGCAGGAGTCGGATATTGGAAAAATTGAATTCACTTCCTCAAAATTTACTGCCAGATGGTGTTAGTCCGGCCCTGGGTCCGGACGCTACTGCTCTGGGTCAGATCTTCTGGTACACCCTGGAGGGCCGGGACAAAAACGGAGAGGTCACCGGAGGGTGGGATTTACAGGAGTTACGAAGTATTCAGGACTTTTACGTTAAGTACGCTCTTTCTTCAGCAGGTGGAGTATCTGAAGTAGCATCAATTGGGGGCCATGTACAAGAATATCAGGTAGATGTAGATCCTGAATTAATGAAACAATACAACATTTCACTGCAACAGGTAGTGAATGCTGTAAAACAAAGTAACAGGGATATTGGGGCTCAAACCCTGGAAATTAACCAGGCCGAATATTTGGTGCGTGGCCTCGGTTATATTGAATCCCTGGAAGACATACAAAATGCTGTTGTTGGGACAGATGAGTTTATCGCCATCCGGATAAAGGATATTGCTAATGTATCCATGGGGCCGGCCGTTAGGCGTGGCATTCTTGATAAGGAAGGTGCTGAGGTAGTTGGTGGGGTAGTGGTAGCACGCTATGGGGCCAACCCATTGGAGGTTATCCAAAATGTGAAAGGTAAGATACAGGAGATAAAAGCAGGACTGCCTTCCAAACAATTAAGTGACGGACGTATTTCCCAGGTTACTTTGGTACCCTTTTATGACCGTACGGAACTAATTCAGGAAACCTTAGGTACCCTTAATGAAGCGCTTACTTTGGAAATACTGATCACCATTCTGGTAATTATTGTCATGGTGTTCAATTTGAGGGCTTCCATTCTTATCTCGGGCTTATTGCCGGTGGCAGTATTAATGGTGTTTATTGCCATGAAATATTTTAATGTAGATGCCAATATCGTTGCCTTATCGGGCATTGCAATTGCCATTGGGACCATGGTTGATGTGGGGATCATTTTGTCGGAGAATATCATAAGGCATATTGACGAGAATAAGGAAGATCTACCTATTAATGCGGTGGTTTACAATGCTTCATCGGAAGTATCCGGAGCAATCCTTACAGCGGTGATGACCACTATTATTAGTTTTATTCCTGTATTTACCATGATTGGGGCAGAAGGCAAACTATTTCGCCCGTTGGCGTTTACCAAGACCATGGCCTTAACGGCTTCCATAATAGTGGCCCTGTTTATCATTCCGCCTTTAGCGGCTTATTTATTCAGAAAGAAGCAACAAAAAAACAATATAAAATACGCCTTACACGGTTTAATTATTGTTGCAGGGCTTTTTGCCATTTTTAATGGATATTTCATAGGGATGGCCTTATTGGCCCTTGCCGCTGCCGGTGTTTTAAAACTCAGACAAATCATTACGGATCAGCAATACAATCTGGCAAACATTGGGATCGTGGTCATTACTATCATTGGTTTGCTGGCAGTTTACTGGAGACCTTTGGGCCTCGGTGAAAATGTCTTTTTAAACCTGATCTTTGTAGCCCTGATATGCGGGTTGATTCTTGGCGGATTCTATATTTTTAGACTGTACTACACTCAAATTCTGAGATGGTCGCTACGCAATAAAGTCTTGTTTTTATCACTCCCTTTAGCCCTCATCATAGCTGGTTTCATAATCGTGAAAAATACGGGGAAAGAATTTATGCCGGCTTTAAATGAAGGTTCTTTTCTCTTAATGCCCACCTCCATGCCACACGCAGGTGTTGAGGAAAACAAACGTGTACTGCAACAATTAGACATGGCAGTAGAAAACATTCCGGAAATATCCACTGTGGTTGGTAAGGCCGGTCGTACAGAGTCTTCACTAGACCCCGCACCTCTGTCTATGTATGAAAATTTAATTCAGTACAAACCAGAATACATGAAAGATGCTTCTGGCACCCGGCAGCGATTCAAAGTAAATTCGGAGGGATATTTTATGCTGAAAAATGGTGAGTTTGTCTGGAACCAAAATGAAGGTGAGCAGCCGGAAGATGCACCAGAAGGCAGACTAAGGTTATTTACGGAAGTAGAACAACAAGATCTGGTGCCAGATAGCAGAGGTGAGTATTACAGGGCCTGGAGGCCTCAAATTGAATCTCCGGATGATATCTGGGATGAAATTGTAAAAGCTACGCGCTTGCCGGGGGTTACATCTGCTCCCAAATTACAACCCATAGAAACACGTTTGGTTATGTTGCAAACAGGTATGCGGGCACCCATGGGGATCAAAGTAAAAGGAGCCGACCTAAGAGGGATTGAGGCCTTTGGAATACAGCTTGAAAACATTCTAAAAGAAGTTGAAGGGGTAAAGGCAGAAGCCGTTTTTGCCGACAGAATTGTTGGTAAACCTTATTTACTCATAGATATAGACAGAGATAAACTGGCACGCTATGGCCTTCTTATTGAAGATGTGCAGCAGGTTCTGGAAGTTGCCGTGGGTGGGATGATGCTCTCACAGACGGTTGAAGGGAGGGAACGATATGGAATTCGGGTTCGGTACCCCAGAGAATTACGGGAAAGTCCGAACGACATTGAAAATATATACATTCCGGTGGCCGGCGGAAAGCAAATACCGCTGGGTGAACTGGTTACGATCCGTTATGAAAAAGGACCTCAAATGATTAAAAGTGAGGATACCTTTTTGGTAGGCTATGTCCTTTTTGATAAACTAGATGGCTATGCCGAAGTGAGTGTAGTTGAAAATGCACAAGCATTGATACAAAAGAAAATTGATGAAGGAACTTTGGTAATTCCAAAGGGCATCAATTATCAATTTACAGGTACTTATGAAAATCAACTCCGGGCAGAGAAAACACTAAAGGTGGTTGTTCCATTGGCCTTGTTTATCATTTTTCTGATCCTGTATTTCCAATTTAGATCTGTGGCAACTTCATTTATGGTGTTTTCGGGAATCGCAGTCGCCTTTGCCGGCGGGTTTTTACTGATCTGGTTATATGGCCAGGATTGGTTTATGAATTTTGAATTCTTCGGAGAAAACATACGATCCCTTTTTCAAATGCATACTATTAACCTCAGTGTGGCTGTTTGGGTGGGCTTTATTGCGCTTTTCGGTATTGCCACAGACGATGGAGTAGTAATGGCTACCTATTTAACACAGACTTTTAGAAAAAATAAACCATCCACCTTAATGGACATAAGGGCTTCCGTTGTGGAGGCAGGGGAAAAACGTATACGCCCCTGTTTAATGACCACTGCTACTACCTTATTGGCTCTTTTACCGGTGTTGACATCCACGGGAAGGGGAAGTGATATCATGATCCCCATGGCCATCCCGAGTTTTGGTGGAATGCTCATTGCCCTCATTACGCTGCTGGTGGTTCCGGTATTGTACAGTTGGAGGGCAGAATTTCAATTAAATAAGTCAATACAATGAAAAGAATTCTTCAAATACTAATTGGTGTTGTATTTATTAATGTGGGGTACGCGCAACAATTGGAATCGTTGATTGAACAAGGCTTACTGAACAATCCTGAAATACAGGCAGGGGAAATCCGCTACAGTATTGCAGTGGAAAAGGTCAAGGAAGTGAATACACTTCCAAATACTGAGTTTAGTGCCGGATATTTTGCTAGTGAAACGGAAACCAGAACAGGAGCACAAAAGGCACGTTTTGGGATAAGGCAAATGTTACCCTGGTTTGGTACCATTACGGCTCGTGAAAATTATGCGGGTTCCATGGCCGAAGCAGATTACGTTGCCCTGGTAATAGCCAAAAGAAAATTGGTTCTGGGTATTTCACAATCGTATTATGGTTTGTATGCCATTAATGCTAGTTCAGAGGTTTTGAAGGAGAATATTGAATTACTCCAGACCTATGAGCAATTGGCTTTAAAAAGTGTAGAAGGGGGTAAAACATCGGCGGTAGATGTGTTACAATTGCAAATAAGGCAAAACGAATTAAGGGAACAGTTAAAAATATTACAGCAACGGTATATAGCTGAGGAAAGCGGATTGAACAATATGCTAAACCGGGATGAAGATATTCCGGTAAGTGTCCTGGAGAGTTTTGTGCTGCCAGAAGAAGATGATTTTATAACCAGCGATAGTGTTGCAGTGCATCCCGAACTTTTAAAATATGATAGATTGTATGAATCGGTTCTTAAAGACGATCTGTTGGTTAAAAAAGAGGGATCGCCCATGCTGGGCATAGGTGTAGACTATGTGCCGGTGGCCGAACGCACAGATGTTTCCATTATGGATAATGGGAAAGATATGGTTATGCCTATGGTCTCGGTTTCTGTTCCGATCTTTAGCAATAAGTATTCCTCATTAGGCAGGCAAAATGCCCTGCGTAAAAAGGAACTGAATGCCATGAGGCAGGAACGCTTTAATACGCTTAAAACACAATTAGCAGAGGCATTAAGCCAACGAAATTCGGCCAGGATACGCTATGCAGCACAATCTGAGAATTTGAAAAAAGCACAAAATGCAGAAGAAATATTGATCAAAAACTACGAAACCGGAACTATCGATTTCAATGATGTGCTGGATATCCAGGAATTACAATTAAAGTTTCAAATAAATCTCATTGAGGCCATAAATACCTATTACAACCAAATGGCGATCATCAATTATCTGTCAAATCAATAAAAAAATCAGGAATCAAATTAAAAAGTAAAACAATGAAAAGAAATATCATTATAGCTCTTACCGCAACCGTCATATTTACTGTATCATCCTGTGGGAATGAGAAGAAAGTACAGGGGAGTAAGAATAGTTCAGTATCTACAGCTAAAGCTGCCAAGGAGCAGCAGGCTGTTGATTCCAGTATTACTTTCTCAGATGACAGGATTGCCATGGTTTTTGAGGAGTATCAACAAATGAGGATAGCACTTATAAATTCTGATTTTGAAGAGGTGCAGGTTAAAGCAAGTGCACTTGGTTTAAAACTTTCAGATGATTATTTTGATATAGAATCGATCGTCTTGGATATGGCAACAGCGTATAATATTGAAAAACAAAGGGAGTTGTTTTCTCAACTAACAACAACTTTAGAACCCATCATTAAAGAATCTCTAAGTGAAGGCAAAGTTTACAAACAGTTTTGCCCGATGGCCTTTAACAACGAAGGGGGGTATTGGTTATCCGATGCATCAGAGATCTATAACCCATATTATGGTGATAAAATGCTGAAATGTGGAAAGGTTACTGAAACCATAGAAAAATAAAAAATGAAACATACGTATCATATACATGGGATGACCTGCAACGGGTGCCGAACTCACGTTGAAGAAACGCTCTCTAAAGTAAAGGGAGTTACTAAGGTGATGGTAGATCTCGATAAAGCAGAGGCAGCTATAGAAATGGAACAGCACATACCCCTGGAACAATTTCAAATGGCCCTGGAGAATGACGGAGGTCGATATAGCATCCATAAACCGGGATCACATCCTGTGGCCAAGAAGGAGAAATTAAATCAAAAAGGCAAAGGAACTGGGACCTTCTATTGCCCAATGCATTGTGAAGGCGAAAAGACTTATGATGAGCCGGGAGATTGCCCTGTATGTGGAATGGCGTTGGTAGAAGAAGTGAATCTGTCTCAGACAGCCACTACACAGTATACCTGTCCCATGCATCCGGAAGTGGTTCGTGAGGAACCGGGAAGCTGTCCCATATGCGGTATGGACCTGGTACCCATGCAAGCAGACATCTCAGCTGAAGAGAAGACCTATAAAAAATTACTAAAGAAATTCTGGATAGCAGTCGCCTTTACGTTGCCTATTTTTTTAATTGCAATGAGCGAAATGATTCCTAACAATCCGTTGTACGATGTTATGGAGCAAAAAAAGTGGAACTGGGTTCAGTTTGCGCTTTCTATTCCTGTAGTATTTTATGCCACCTGGATGTTCTTTGAAAGGGCCTATAAAAGTATAAAAACCTGGAATCTCAATATGTTCACACTTATTGGGATTGGCGCTGGGGTAGCATGGGTATTTAGTGTTTTTGGGATGTTGTTTCCCGACTTTTTCCCAGAACAATTTATAACTGAATTTGGTGCTGTGCACGTTTATTTCGAAGCGGCTACGGTGATACTAACCCTGGTATTGATGGGGCAGGTTTTAGAAGCAAGAGCGCATAGCAAAACCAATTCTGCGGTAAAGGAACTGTTAAAACTTGCACCTAATAAAGCCATTCGTGTAGTTGATGGAAAGGAGGAGGAAGTGTCCATAGATCAGATCCATAAAGGTGATGTGCTACGAGTTAAACCAGGGGATAGAATCCCGGTAGATGGCACTATTACAGAAGGAAAAACTACCATAGATGAATCAATGCTCTCTGGAGAACCTATCCCGGTAAATAAGTATGAAGGAGATAAAGTGAGTAGCGGAACTATCAATGGCAATCAATCATTTCTAATGATAGCTGAAAAAGTAGGTAGTGATACATTGCTTTCTCAAATCATTCAAATGGTAAATGACGCAAGTAGAAGCAGAGCACCTATTCAAAAATTAGCAGATACCGTTTCAAGCTATTTTGTACCTGTGGTAGTACTTATTGCAATAATAACCTTTATTGTTTGGGCAATTTGGGGTCCGGAACCAGTGTATGTGTACGCCCTAGTAAATGCTATTGCAGTATTGATCATTGCCTGTCCGTGCGCGCTTGGTTTGGCAACTCCCATGTCCGTTATGGTAGGCGTAGGTAAGGGGGCTCAAAACGGCGTTTTGATTAAGAATGCAGAAGCTTTGGAGAAAATGGACAAGGTTGATACTCTGATTGTTGATAAGACAGGAACCATTACTGAAGGAAAACCTACAGTTGAAAAAGTGGGTGTATTTGGAAAAGATTTTAGCGAAAAGGACATTACCCAATTCATAGCTTCATTAAACAGTTCTAGCGAACATCCACTTGCCGAAGCTACTGTAAAGTACAGCAAAGAACAGAAAGTGGAAATTCTTAAAGTTGAAGATTTTAGTGCGGTTACAGGCAAAGGAGTTGAAGGAAAAGTAAAGGGTAAAAGGATAGAACTGGGCAATGCTAAAATGATGGAATACGCTATTGCATTTGTTTCGCCAAGCATGGAAAAAGAAGTGCAATCTTTTCAGAAGCAAGGAAAGACAGTTTCCTATCTGGCAGTAGATGGCAAGGTGGCTGGTTATGTGGTCATAAGCGATAAGATTAAAAGCACGAGTGCCAAGGCGATCAAGGAACTACAGGATAAGGGCATCAGTGTTATAATGCTCACCGGAGACAACTACAACACAGCGAAAGCAGTAGCTGATGAACTTAATCTGTCCGATTTTAAGGCCGGGATGTTACCTGAAAATAAATTAGAGGAAGTCAAGAAACTTCAAGAGCAAGGCAAAGTAGTGGCAATGGCCGGCGACGGTATCAACGATGCCCCTGCACTCGCCAAAAGTGATGTGGGTATCGCTATGGGAACAGGCACAGATGTGGCCATTGAAAGTGCCATGATCACTCTTGTTAAAGGAGATTTACATGGCATCGTAAAAGCAAGAAATTTAAGTGATAAGGTAATGCGCAATATAAAGCAAAATCTATTTTTTGCTTTGATATACAACACATTAGGCGTGCCAATTGCGGCAGGGGTATTATTTCCGTTTTTTGGAATTCTCCTATCTCCTATGATTGCTGCATTAGCGATGAGCTTTAGTTCGGTTTCTGTTATTACCAATGCTTTGAGATTAAGAACAACACATATAGACAAATAAAGATGGTAAAACGTAAAACAGCAGCAAAGATTCGAAAAGCACACAGGTACCTGGGGCTTTTTCTGGGGATCCAGTTTCTAATGTGGACCATTAGTGGTATTTACTTCAGTTGGACAGATATTGACGAGATCCATGGGGATCATTTTCGAAATGAAAATCCTGCTCCCTTATCTTTTAATAACCTGGTGAGTCCAACTTCTATTTTAAACCAAAATGAAGTTACGACCCTGGAATTAAGGGAAATAGGGGATAAGCCCTATTACTGGATCAATGACAGTTACTTAATGGATGCTCAAACAGGAACTTTAAAAAAAGAGATCACAAGTGAAGAAGCATTGCAAATTGCGCAAAACCACATGCTTTCTACTTTAAACGTCAAGGGCATTGAACGAATTGAAGAGGCAGGCAATCATCATGAATATCGTGAAAAACCTTTACCTGCCTATGTGATTTCTTATGATAGTCCAAAAAATATCAAGGCCTATGTTTCCATAAAAGACGGTACTTTTCAAACGGTGCGTTTCAGGGACTGGCGCTGGTTCGACTTTCTATGGATGACACATACGATGGATTACCAGGGAAGAGATGATTTTAATACACTGTTGTTAAGAGGGTTTTCCCTTATGGGACTCATTACGATTTTAAGCGGATTTACGCTTTTTTATATAAGTTCTCCTACCATCAGAAAGCAATTAAAGAAAAAAAATTAGTACGATGAAAAAGACAATCATATACGTAGGTGTGGCAGTTTTAACAGGCCTTATTGGTGGGTATTTTATATTTCATAAGGCTGCCGACACACAGCCAGGTGAGACTCACAACCATAAGGAAGAATTGGCTGAAAGTGAAATCTGGACGTGTTCCATGCATCCTCAGATCAGACAGTCTGCCCCGGGTAGCTGCC
>CBDUON010000065.1:0-12035 GCA_965368835.1 uncultured Eudoraea sp.
ACAAAATATCTCCTGAAGTTTCAATACCCTTACTTTGGGCATTTAATTTTGATTGTCCCACAAAGCAAAAAATATAAATTATAAATAGAACAATTGGAATTGGCTTTAGTACTGAATTTAAGAATCTTTTGAGGTACAAGAGGATGTTGTAAAACATAGATGAAGGTACGTGCAGCTAAAAGTATTAAAATAAAGGAATAATAAAGAAAATAAAGTAATAAGAAACCCGGCACCTTATTTTACTAAAATTTGTACTTAAATCCGAGACGTATGATCTGTGTCTCAAAATAGTTTTCATAAAGGCCTGTAAAACCTTCCCCTGTGATCTTTTGCCGTATGCCAAACTTATTGAGCAGGTCACTTGCTGCCAGCGTAATCTCCCCTTTATTTTTCCAAATGGGTTTTTTGATCCCCAGGTCAAGCGATGAGCGTGCCAGTTGTTCGCCTTGGGGGATATTCCTTTTAGAAAAATAGACCCAGGTAATTTGTGCGACATACTGTCTCGGGAGTTTCAACTCCATATTAATCTTGGTGTCCCAGGCATTATTACTGGAATTATTGATTGTGAACGATCTTTCAAAGGGAAATAACAAGGTACCCTGGAACGCATCGATCTCATTCACATACCAGTTCACGGTAGCTCCTATTTTCCAGGTAGTAGTCAGGTCCTGACTAAAAAGCATCTCTATCCCGGAATTGGTAGCTCTGCCGGTATTCTCATAGATCCGGTTTATAATATCATAATCTGGATTAGAATCATCTATGCTAAAAATGCGCATATACTGATCATTGATCTGACGATGAAAAACAGCCGAAAACAAGGAACCATCCCTCCATGAATATTTATGTGCAATTTCATAAGAGTTGGTGAACTGCGGCCTGAGGTATGGATTTCCTACTTTTAATAATTCAGGATCGTCATATTTGGGAAAAACTCGTAGTTCCGGTTCCCCCGGACGGTCTATCCGTCTATTGTAGAAGGCAGAAATCTTGTTATGGTCATTTAGTTTATAGGTAAACCGAATACTTGGGAACAATTCAAAATACTTGTACTGATCATTGTTAGGGTAATATGCATTTGCAGGATCGAGATCATAGAACACCTCAGTCTCTTCAGCCCTAAGTCCGGCTTCTATATCATATGTCTCTTTTTCCAGCAGGTAGTTTATATAACCAGCGTAAAGGTTCTCGCCCCAGTCCGAAAAGGTGCCCAGGTCCGGGTAAATAATTGAGTTGTTCCCCGGGGTTATAGTATAAGTAACAGGCAATCTTCGGATGCGCAATTTAGCCCCCAATTCTACTCGTCCCTGTTTTAGTGGCTTTACGTAATCGGCTTCCATACTGGTCGTATTTTCAATAGCCCTGATGTTAGTTTTGTCTCGTCCAATGCGCACTGAAGAACTGTCATTCAGGGAATAGGTTTCATCTTCCAGGCCCTGAGTGTATTGTATGTTTCCACCCAAAGTATGTCCCGGTTGTGGAAAGCGATGCCGGTAATTTGCAGAAATATTAATATATCGTGTTACTTCCTCTTCCTGCCAGGTATACAGACGATTTCGGGTATTGGTGTTAAGGTCAATAAAGGCAACTTGTGCCGTATCTATATGTTTTTCCCGGTCATACAAGCCAGATAAGGTAAAACTGTTGTTTTCATTGGGATCATAGTCTATGCCCCCATTGATAATAGACCTGAACTGTCGCCTGTTTTCAGGGACCTGAGAAATGATGTTTCTCCCGTCATCGTAATTTCTAGTGGTGAATTCATTATTGGGGAGGGCTTCCTGAAGAATGAATTCTGACTGAAGGAAGTAGTTGATCTTCTCTTTGCGATAATTGAAATTAACACTTGGGATCAGTTTTGGATTAAAGTCATAAGAACCGAGATCTGTCTCGGTATCTGCTTTTCGCTTCCCAAGGGCACCCATGCCAAAGGAGAGTCCTACATCGCCATTGAGACCGGTTTCTTTGTTTTTCTTATAAATGATATTGATAATGCCCGCAAACCCATTGGCATCATACTTGGCAGAAGGATTATTGATGATCTCTATCTTATCTATATTGGAGGCGGGAATATTGCCCAGTCCTTTCTGATTCCCAAAACCTGTGAGGCTACTTTGCTTACCATCAATAAGGACAACCACCTTATCGCTGCCCCTGAGGATAACCTTCCCCTCCTGATCAAAGGCTACCCCCGGCATGGTCTTCATGGCATCGAGGACTGAGCCGCCAGATTGGGCAACGGCATCATCCATATAATATGATTTTTTGTTTAGATCCGCATCGACGGTTGCCTGCTTCCCCAGGACCTGCACTTCAGTAAGCGATACCGCGGAGGGTTCCAGAGTTATTTTTCCAAGATCGAAAACGGCGTTGAGTCCGCCCGCAATCAAAGTTTGTTCCACCGTTGAATAGCCCACGAATGAAAAATAGATGCGATATTTCCCTAATGGGAGCTCCCTGATAAAAAAGCGGCCTTCTATATCGGTGATGGCTCCTGTTACCAGGATATTGTCTGTGAAGTTATGAACGGCCACATTTGCGAAAGGCAGGGTTTCTGAAGTAGTTGCATCAAATAATTGCCCACTCAGTGTTACTTTCTCCTGACCATTTGCCAAAAAATAGCTGAATGCAACTAGAAATAAAAGAAAATATGTACGCACTTTTTGTAGTTACCTCTACAATAATACAACAGTATCTTACAGCAATATTAGATTAATAGAATATTTAACAGAGTGTACCTGAGCTATGCAAAAGAAGAAAACTAGGAGAGAATATTAGGATTACGAAAAGACCCCAAATGCGGCAAGGATCAGGCAAACTACTACAGCGGCAAGTATGCCCACTAAAACAACCACCATTACGCTTAAAAAACCATTTAACATCTTTGTTCCGAAGGTGATTTGTTCATCCATGATTCATGTGGTTTAGTCTAATTTACTAAATAATGGCCAAAAATAACCCATTAGCAACGGACAATTTCATCAAAAAAAGACCGCATATTGCATTTTAAAGATGTGCGACTAAAATTCTCGATAAAAGGTTAATCGCTGCTTATGGAGTTTTTTGTGGACTTAATTTCTTGCTTAATTCCTCCAGGGAGATCCCTTTGGTTTCAGGCATCATAAAGATGACAAAAAGGAGTTGCAATACCATCATAAAGGCAAAGATGCTAAAGACAATTCCGGGGCCTATGCTACCAAAAAGGAAGGGGATAGAGGAAGGAATTATTGCCGCTAATACCCAATGCACAGAACTGCCGAAACTTTGACCGTAACTCCTGAGGTGGTTTGGGAATATCTCTGAGATAAATACCCAGATCACAGAACCTTGTCCTATGGCATGCGCCGCGATAAAAACAAAAAGGAAAATAACCACGGCCATACCCTCCCAATCAAAAAAGAAGGCACATGCTACAAGCGTTAAAGAAACAATATAACCTACAGATCCTATGTACATTAATTGCTTTCTGCCCATCCTGTCAATCAGGTAAATGCCTAAAAGGGTGAAAATCATATTAGTAACGCCAATACCAATACTGCTCAACAAAGCAGTACTTGCTCCAAGGCCGGCCTCTTCAAGAATCCGGGGGGCATAGTATAAAAATGCATTAATTCCGGAAAGTTGATTAAAAAAGGCAAGTAAAAATGCCAGCATCAAAGGAAATCTATACTTTTTGATAAAAATATTTTCTCCCGGAATGGTATTCAAATTCTCTGCCTTTACATCCTCTAAAAGTTGATCTATATCGCCTTTGGGGTTAATACTCATCAAGACTTCTCTGGCTTCTTCAAAACGCGAATTGCTCAATAACCAACGTGGACTTTTTGGGATGCCAAAGGCCATAAGGGTGTATATGGCTGCCGGGATCGCTTCCACCCCTACCATCCATCTCCAGGCATTTTCTCCAATACCACTTAATAAGTAATTTGAGAAGAAGGCGATTAGAATACCAAATACGATGTTGAACTGGTATAATCCTACTAATTTTCCTCTGTCCTTGGCAGGAGCAATTTCTGAAATATAGGATGGAGCAGCAACCGTAGAGGCGCCTACGCCCAATCCTCCTATAAACCTGAAAACCGCAAAAGTAATGGGATCATTGGCCAAGGCAGACCCTATGGCAGAAAGTGTATAGAATGCCCCTATCCATATCAGGGTCTTTTTTCGTCCTAATTTATTGGTGGGAATCCCTCCCAATAAGGCCCCTACCACAGTGCCCCACAGTGCCATACCTATAACCACTATACCATGAAAACTATCAGAAGATTGCCATATTGCTTGCAGAGTTTTCTCTGCCCCGGAGATAACAACGGTATCAAAGCCAAAAAGGAAACCGGCCAAAGCCGCTGTGATTGAAAAGCGAAGGATCTTCTTGTCCATAATGGTCTGGTTTTTTGTAAATCTATGTAAAATTCTTTCAAGTAGTAAAAAATGAAAGCGTCTTATAAATTCAAATTCCTGGTAATATAGGCTATGATCTTTTTTGTGGCACCTCTTTGATCTTCAATAAAGCGGGTGTTGATTGTTCCCATTTTTTCCCGAAAGGAACTATCTTGGATCAGCTTATCAATGAGCTGTGTGAAGGACGCTGCAGAATCAATTACTGAAATGCCACCTAGCTTTACCAACTCTCTGGCTTCATTAAATCCGGCGTACTGTGGCCCTATGATTACAGGTATTCCAAATACGGCCGGTTCCAGGGTATTGTGGAGTCCGGTCGCAAACCCTCCGCCAACATATGCAATATCGGCATACGAATATACCTTGGTTAATAACCCTATGGTATCCAGGATAAGAACCTGATAATCGGAAATGTCCTTGCCCTCTAGCTCAGAGTATAAGACATGCTTTTCGCCAAGGGAATCTTTCAAGCTGTTAAGGTGGCCCTCTTTGATATCGTGCGGTGCGATCACTATTTTTAAAGAAGTAGTTTTCTCCTGTAAGTATTGGATTAACAGCGATTCATCTTCCGGCCAGGAACTGCCCAACACCAGGCAAAGGGAATTTCCTTTGAATTGTTCCATAAAAGGGAGACTGTTGTCTCTGTCCAGGATCTCACTTACCCTGTCAAAGCGAGTGTCGCCAGATATGGAACTGTTTTGCAATCCAATGCCTTTTAATAAATTTAAAGAGGCATCATCCTGCACAAAAAAGTGGGTGAATTGCCTTAAAGCCGTCCGCATAAAACCTCCATACCATGTAAAGAAAACCTGATCTGAGGTAAATCTGCCGGAGATCATTAAAGTGGGAATATTTCTTTTTTTAAGCCCCCTTAGATAATTGGGCCATACCTCGTATTTTACAAAAATGGCCAAAACAGGCTGTACCAAGTCGAGGAAGCGATTCACATTTCCCGCGGTATCCAAAGGGAGGTATGTGATAAAGTGAGCTTCATCAGAATTCTTTTTAACCTCATATCCCGAAGGGGAAAAAAACGTGACCATGATCTTGTGATCCGGATAGGTTGATCTCAATTTCTTGATGACTGGCAGCCCCTGTTCAAATTCACCCAGGGAGGCAGTGTGTATCCAGATAACCTTTTCCTGCTTCTTCAGATTTTTTTCCAATTGCGTAAATACCTCAAGACGGCCCCTGATAAAAAGTCTCAATTTTGGATTGAAGAATGCCGGGATCTTCAATAAATACCAACTAATAGAGATCGCAAGATTATAGAGGAAATACACTAATGGTTCGTTTGTCGCTAAAATACGCTTCTTTGGGAAATTACATTGTTAGCCGTTCCTTAATTATGTAATTTTGCGAGCATATTTTACAGGCATGAAGAAAATACAAATGGTTGACCTTGTTGGTCAGTATCAGGAGATAAAGGAAGAAGTGAACGCATCCATGCAACAGGTTTTGGATACGGCAGCTTTTATTAATGGTCCGGAAGTACAATCTTTTCAGAAAGAACTTGAAGAATATCTTGGGATAAAGCATGTGATCCCTTGTGCTAATGGCACGGATGCACTGCAAATAGCCATGATGGGACTGGGTCTGAAACCAGGAGATGAGGTAATTACAGCCGATTTTACTTTTGCGGCTACCGTGGAGGTCATTGCACTTTTAGGGCTTACTCCGGTGTTGGTTGATGTGGATCCTGAAACCTACAACATAGATCCGGTTGCCGTGGAAAAAGCGATCACCTCAAAGACAAAGGCCATCGTTCCTGTACACTTGTTTGGACAATGTGCACCAATGGACACCTTGTTGGAAATTGCCGAGAAACATAAGCTTTATATCATTGAAGATAATGCTCAGGCCATAGGAGCAACTCATACATTTAAAGATGGTAGTAAGAAAAAAGCAGGGACCATGGGTCATGTGGGAGCTACCTCTTTCTTTCCTTCAAAGAATTTAGGCTGCTATGGTGATGGAGGTGCCATATTTACAAATGATGATGATTTGGCCCATTACATAAGGGGGATCGTTAATCATGGGATGTATGAACGCTATCACCACGATGTGATCGGGGTGAATTCCAGACTAGATTCTGTTCAGGCAGCTGTGCTTCGGGCAAAATTACCACGCTTAGATACCTATTGCGAACGCAGGAGAGCAGCAGCGCGGAAATACAACCTGGCTTTTCAGGGGAATAAGGCTATCATCCTTCCAAAAACAGTGAATAATTGCGAGGGTATTTGCAGTACTTGTGATTGTCATGTTTTTCATCAATATACTCTACGGATCACAAATGGAAAACGAGATGCCCTGGCATCCCATTTAGCGGAGAAAGGAATTCCTTTTGGGATCTATTATCCAATCCCACTTCACAGTCAGAAAGCATATAAGGATTCGCGTTATAAAGAACAAGATTTTCCAGTAACCAATCAGTTGGTGAAAGAAGTGATCTCTCTTCCTATGCATACCGAATTAGACGATGAACAAATAGGGTTCATCACTCAAACTATACTAGATTTTATCTAAAGAATATGAAAATACTAGTAACAGGGGGTCTTGGATTTATTGGCTCACATACCACGGTTGAATTACAACAAAAAGGCTATGAGGTTGTAATCATTGACAACTGCTCCAATGCCTCAGAAGAGGTGCTAGACGGGATCACTGCGATCACAGGTAAAAGACCACTTTTTGAAAAAATAGACCTCCGGAATAAAGAGGATGTAGCTAACTTTTTTCAACGCCATTCGGATCTGGATGGCGTTATTCATTTTGCTGCCTCAAAAGCCGTGGGTGAAAGTGTAGACCAACCCTTGTTGTATTATGAAAATAATTTAGGCACCTTAATATATCTCTTACAACACTTATCTAAACAGAATAAGGCTCATTTTATTTTTAGTTCTTCTTGCACCGTTTATGGCCAGGCAGATGTAATGCCCATCACTGAGGATGCCCCTGTGAAACCGGCAGAATCGCCTTATGGAAATACCAAACAAATTGGCGAAGAGATCATACAAGATACATGTAAGGTAACCCCTCATTTACATGCTATTTCGCTGAGGTATTTCAATCCTATGGGGGCACATCCCAGTGTTGAGATAGGGGAGTTGCCAACCGGGGTGCCTCAAAATCTTGTGCCTTTTATAACCCAGACAGGAATTGGTTTGCGAGAAAAACTCTCGGTTTTTGGAGATGATTATCCTACAGAAGACGGCACCTGTATCAGAGATTATATACACGTGGTTGATCTGGCAAAAGCCCATGTTGTAGCTTTGAAACGGCTTATAGAGGGAAAGAATAAAAAGAATTATGAGGTCTTTAATGTGGGAACCGGTACCGGAAGCAGTGTGCTGGAAGTGATCCATAGTTTTGAAAAGGTCTCAGGGAAGAAATTGAATTATCAGATAGTAGAAAGAAGACAAGGAGATATAGTAAAAGCGTATGCCAACACTTCCAAGGCTAATTCTACACTTGGATGGAAGGCACAATCTACCTTAGATGAGGCAATGCTTTCCGCCTGGAAATGGGAGCAAAAAATAAGGAAGAACTAGCTTCAATCCCTTATAAGAATGATCCGGCAGATGACTGGTTTCGTATGTAAGATATGCCAAAGGAACACAATACAAGTCTGGAGTTGCTGCAATATGCAGCCTCTATTGCTTTGTATGAAAAGCTGGTAACTCAGTTAAAGAAAGATTTTGCCCTGGCAAATATTACCATAGACCTTCCTGACGGTATTACCCCCGATGCATTAAAAACAAATCTCAAAGAAAAGATCTATGTTTTGCTATTAGAACGCTTTCCGGAATACCTTAATTTACTTTATATAATTGATGTGCCGGAGAAGGCCTTTTCTTCCATAAAAAGCACGAATGTGGTAGAGGTAGCAGAAGGTGTTTGTTTTCTTGTTCTTAAGCGCGAATGGCAGAAGGTATGGTTAAAACAATCTTATAGTTCCGGTGGGGAAAAAAACTAAAAGAATACGCGGATAAAAGGCATCCATGGATCGGCATAAATACTTTTGTTTTCATTGTATAATACATCATAACGAATTCCAAAAGTTACCGGCCCACTAGAATATCCAACCCCCATAAACAGTACAGGAAGCCAATAGTCTTCCTTCAGATCAGGAAAGTTGTTTCCATAGCTTCTGTGTACTCGTAATTGCTCAAATTCGGAAGAGAACTGAAGGGAACGAATGGGATTATAGTATCCCAGGATCCCGGCGCCGTATGCTGTGAATCTGCTGTCCCCAAATTTAGCATAGTTAAAACTCAAATTACTGCCTAGTGCAAAGTGCTCATTGAATTGATAAATGGCACTGGGAGCAGCCACAATATTGACTACATTATTTCCAAATCCTGCACCAAAAGAACCACCAAATCTCACCTGACTCCAAAATTGATTTTGAGAACCATATCCCTGAGAAAAACAGCTCATAAATGCGCTCCCCAGAAAACTTAGGAAAAGCAGATAATATCTTTTGTTAAAATGAAGTAACTTCATGGCTTGAAAATAGGAAATATTAGAACGCAAGATCATTCTATAAAGTATTTAATATTGTATTTTTGATTAAGTTTTACGAAAGAAAGAGCACGATCATTCATGGATAAATATTCCTTTTTAAACGCAGCTCATACCTCTTTTTTTGCTGAGATGTATGATAAGTATGTGTCGCACCCGGATAGTGTAGAACCTAGCTGGCGAGCCTTTTTTCAGGGCTTCGATTTTGGTATGGAAAGCGCCCTGGACGAAGTGGGGATAGACACCCATTCCGCAACAGTAACAATGTCTAATGGACAACAAGTTGAGATTCCGGAAAATCTACTCAAAGAATTTCAGGTAATTAGGCTTATTGATGGTTACAGAAGCAGGGGACATTTATTTACCGAAACTAATCCGGTAAGAGCACGACGCAAATACACTCCTACACTCGACATAGAAAATTTTGGTCTGTCTCAGGCCGATATGGATACGGTATTTAATGCCGGGGAGATCATTGGGATAGGATCTAACACCCTGAGAGAGATCATTGGCAATCTGAAAAGGATCTATTGCGATGCCATAGGGGTTGAGTATATGTATATACGAAGTCCTGAACGTGTAGAATGGATACAGAAATGGTTGAATAAGAATGACAATCATCCCAATTTTACAGCAGATCAGAAAAAATATATCCTAAGGAAGCTGAATCAGGCGGTTTCTTTCGAAGGTTTCCTGCATACCAAGTACGTAGGGCAAAAAAGATTTTCCCTTGAAGGGAATGAATCACTTATCCCTGCTGTAGACGCTATTGTTGAAAAGGCGTCTTCCTTAGGTGTAAAACAATTTGTAATGGGCATGGCCCACAGAGGCAGGCTCAATGTGCTTACCAATGTTTTTGGAAAAGCAGCGAAAGATATTTTTAGTGAATTTGATGGGAAGGACTATGAGCAGGAAGTCTTTGATGGGGATGTAAAATACCATTTGGGATGGACCTCAGAACGCACTTCAGATAGTGGCAATAAGATCAGTATGAACATTGCTCCTAACCCTTCGCACCTGGAGACAGTAGGTGCAGTGGTGGAAGGTATCACAAGGGCAAAGCAAGACGTACATTTCCCGGATGATTATTCCAAGGTTTTACCCATAGTTGTGCACGGTGATGCAGCAATTGCGGGCCAGGGAATTGCCTATGAATTGGTGCAAATGGCCAATCTGGATGGGTACAAAACCAATGGAACAATTCATATAGTAGTAAACAATCAAATAGGTTTTACCACCAATTATCTGGATGGCAGATCCTCAACCTATTGTACGGATGTTGCCAAGGTAACACTGTGTCCGGTATTGCATATAAATGCAGACGACGTGGAAGCAGTAGTACATGCCTCCCTTTTTGCCCTGGAGTACAGAATGCGTTATAAATGCGATGTGTTCCTGGACCTGCTGGGGTATCGTAAATACGGGCATAATGAAGGAGATGAACCAAGATTTACTCAGCCAAAACTTTACAAGGCTATAGCCAAGCATAAAAATCCAAGAGATATCTATGCTGAAAAATTAGTGGCTGAAGGGGTTATCGACAATGACTACGTAAAACTACTGGAAGAAGAATACAAGTCGAGCCTGGAAGAAGAGCTGCAGGATTCCAGAAAAGAAGATAAAACCGTGATCACTCCTTTTATGGCAGATGAATGGAAGGGATTTGTCAATGTTCGCGAATGGGAAATGATGGATGTGGTAGACACCAGTTATGACAAGAAGAAATTAACTCAGATCGCTAAGACCATTACTTCTTTGCCAAAGGATAAAAAATTCTTGAGAAAAGTAGAAAAATTGGTAGAGGATCGCAGAAAAATGTTTTTTGAAACCAATACCCTGGATTGGGCTATGGGCGAACTTCTGGCATACGGAACTTTACTGGAAGAGGGCTATGGTGTTCGCATGAGTGGACAAGATGTTGAACGCGGTACATTTTCTCACCGGCACGCCGTGATGAAAGTAGAAGAAAGCGAAGAAGAAGTTTTACTCCTAAATCATATTTCGAAAAAGCAGGGAACGTTTCAGATCTATAATTCCTTACTCTCAGAGTATGGAGTACTTGGCTTTGATTATGGCTATGCCATGGCAAGTCCAAAAACATTGACTATTTGGGAAGCACAGTTCGGCGATTTCAGCAATGGTGCCCAGATCATGATTGATCAATATATTTCTGCAGCAGAGGATAAATGGAAGTTGCAGAATGGATTGGTGATGCTATTACCACATGGATATGAGGGGCAGGGGGCAGAACACTCTTCAGCAAGAATGGAACGATACCTGCAACTATGTGCCAGGGACAATATGTATGTAGCAGATGTAACAACACCTGCCAATATGTTTCACTTGTTGCGAAGACAAATGAAGAGTAATTTTAGAAAACCACTTATAGTATTTACACCTAAAAGTTTGCTTCGCCATCCGAAGGCTGTTTCAACAGTGGAGGAAATGGCAAATGGAAAGTTTGAGGAAGTTTTTGATGATCAGGAAGCCAGGGTAGATAAAATTAAGTCTTTAGTTTTTTGCACAGGGAAATTCTATTATGACCTCCTTGCAACCAGAGAAGAACTAAACAGATCAGATGTAGCTCTGATTAGATTAGAACAATTGTTTCCACTGCCTTCAGATAAGATGAATAAGATTATAAAGAAATACAAAAACGCGGATGATCTGGTCTGGGCACAAGAAGAACCTAGGAACATGGGTGCATGGTCTCATTTAATGATGCATTTTAAAGGAGCTCAAAAATTCCGTGTGGCGTCCAGGCGTTTTTACGCTTCTCCGGCGGCCGGAAGTTCGGTACGTTCCAAAATGAGACATCAGCAGGTCATTGATTACGTTTTTGATAAGACCAAGGATAATATGACAAGACCGGGCGTTAAAAAATGATCTGAAGCAATGGAGCAAATATTTCAATTGCTTCTATGGACTAATGGTCTGGCAATTCAATAAACAAAATTGCCATACAATTTTAAAATATAAAATAGGGAAGGGAGAGAGTACAGAGGTTAATTTTTATTTGAACAAATACTGATCAACGGAGAATTAAAAACCGATTACCATCCTGTAAAAGCAGAATTTATTAGAAATTTGGAGTAACTAAATTCATTACA
>CBDUON010000066.1:0-12024 GCA_965368835.1 uncultured Eudoraea sp.
TGCAGGGCCTCCTGAAAAGATCGCCCTATTCCCATAACCTCGCCAACAGATTTCATCTGCAACCCCAGTGTTCTGTCCGATCCTTCAAACTTGTCAAAATTCCAACGAGGGATCTTTACGATCACATAGTCTAGCGTAGGTTCGAACAAGGCAGAAGTAGATTTTGTGATCTGGTTCTCAAGTTCATCCAGTCTGTATCCAATTGCCAGTTTGGCAGCGATCTTAGCAATGGGATATCCTGTTGCTTTGGAGGCTAGGGCTGAAGAGCGCGACACTCGTGGGTTGATCTCAATCGCAATGATGTCTTCTTTCTCATCCGGACTTACTGCAAACTGTACATTACAGCCACCTGCAAAATCACCAATACTGCGCATCATATGAATGGCCATATCTCGCATACGCTGAAAAGTACGGTCAGATAAGGTCATTGCCGGGGCTACTGTAATGGAATCTCCGGTATGGATACCCATGGGATCCATATTCTCTATGGTACAAATAATGACCACGTTATCATTGTTATCCCTGAGCAATTCTAATTCATATTCCTTCCATCCCATTAGGGCCTTATCTATCATTACCTCATGGATAGGAGATATTTCCAGGCCTCTGCTGAGTAATTCGTCAAAATCTTCGGGCTTATACACTATGGAAGCTCCTGCACCGCCAAGGGTATAAGAAGCTCTGATAACAAGGGGGAAACCAAATTCCTGAGCTATTTCCTTTCCTTCCAGGAATGAAGTAGCCGTTGCCTGAGGGGCCATCCCCACACCTATCTCCAACATGAGCTTTCGGAATTTTTCTCTGTCTTCGGTAATGTTAATAGCGTCTATGTCTACCCCTATGATCTGAACATTAAAATCTTCCCATATGCCTTTATCCCCTGCTTCAATACAAAGATTGAGTGCCGTTTGTCCACCCATGGTAGGCAACACGGCATCTATATTTGGATGCTTTTTGAGTATTTCAACAATGGATTTAGTAGTTAAAGGGAGAAGGTAAATATGGTCTGCCATGGAAGGATCTGTCATAATAGTGGCAGGGTTACTATTGATCAGAACGGTT
This sequence comes from uncultured Eudoraea sp., assembly GCA_965368835.1. Classification (GTDB taxonomy): domain Bacteria; phylum Bacteroidota; class Bacteroidia; order Flavobacteriales; family Flavobacteriaceae; genus Muriicola. Next base: position 1,063 of record CBDUON010000066.1, read on the forward strand.
TCAATTCCATCTTCACGCAAAGACCGCAAGGCCTGTGAACCCGAATAATCAAATTCACATGCTTGCCCAATGACGATGGGGCCAGAACCAATAATTAAAATAGATTTTAGGTCTTCTCTCTTTGGCATAACTTCCTTATTCTTAGCGTTTAATATTTTTTTGGATAAAAAAAAAGGTGCTACTTTAAAAAAGTAACACCTTGATATTGTTGATTTTCAATCATTATTTTTTGTGTCTCGGCTCTGAAGAAACAGAAAGTTTTTTTCTTCCTTTAGCTCTCCTTCTGGTAAGAACTTTTCTTCCGTTTACTGAAGCCATACGCTCCCTAAATCCATGTTTGTTCCTGCGCTTGCGTTTGGACGGTTGATATGTTCTTTTCATGCTATTTTTGTTTTGTAATCCAGGTAGAAAGTACCTATTTAATTTTCCAAAATCTGGGCGCAAATATACGAAGAGTTTTTGCTTTGCCAAATGGATTTGGAAAAATATTTTGGATTGTTTTTAGTACTTTTGCAGCATTCCCTAGAATAGGTCCGATGAAAATTAAAATACTACTACTCACCCTCTTTGTAACTTCCATGTGCCAAGGTGTTCTGGCACAGGAAAAGCTACAGTACAATTTAAAAAAAGGAGATGTATTTCTTGTAAAACAAGTGGCAAAACAAGCTATTGTGCAGGAAATAGAGGGGGCCTCTCATGAGATCCTGAATGATATTAGTGGCGTTATGGAATTTAAAGTGGTGGAAAAAAATGCCGATACGTATGCCATTGACATCACCTTTCAAGATCTGATCATGACCATGACCTCTAGCATACAGGGGGTAATTATGGACATACATGCCAAGGAAGTTGATACAAATAATATTCAATCGCGTATTTTCAATAGTTTACTTAATGTCCCCATACATATAGTACTTGCCAACAATGGGGATATTCTGGAAGTGCAGGGTGGTGATAGTTTGGTAGTAAAGATGACAGAGGCATCCGGACTTCAAGATGAATTCTCCTTAAATATGATGAAATCATCGTTAAAAAAGGAATTTGGTTCCGAAGCATTATCGAACAGCTATAAGCAAATGACCTACATATATCCCGATAGGGACATTAAAGTAGGTGATACCTGGGAGAATACCTATAAAGGCAAACTTACTGCTCAGAACGTCTGGAAACTGGATTCAGTTACCACCACTAATGCGATGATCAGCGGTAATGCAACTATAGTAATGGAAATTAAAGAACCAGCTACGACAATGTTGCTAGATGGAAAACAGGATACGAGTATTACGACCGACATAAATTCTGGGTTTATAGTTAACATGAAGGTCGATGGAGTTTCAAAAGGCTATTCCACCATGGCACAAATGGGAGATCAAAAGATCCCAACCATTATTACCTCTACAGTAACGTACGAATTAATTCAATAAATATTTATGTTCAATAAAATTTTTAAACTGGTCATTACAGGTCTTATTGTAGCCTATGCCATCTACCAATTTATAGAAGGATATATAGGAAACGGTATCTTTTTGATCTTACTTTCGCTCATCTTTGTCTTTCTTTATTTCAGGAATGAACTCATTTTACTGGCCTTCCTAAGAATGCGGAAGCAAGATATGGCAGGGACGGAAAAATGGTTAGAACGGATCAAAAATCCGGAGGCTGCCCTTACAACCAAACAGCAAGGATATTATAACTACCTGTATGGCATCATATATTCTCAAAAGAACCTTACACAGGCTGAAAAATATTTTAAGAAAGCCCTGAAACTTGGTCTTAATATGGACTACGATGTGGCCATGGCTAAATTGAGTCTTGCGGGGATCGCCATGCAAAAGAGAAGAAAACGAGAAGCAACCACCTTACTTCAGGAAGCCAAAAAACTGGATAAAAACAATATGTTGACTGAGCAAATCAAAATGATGCAGCAACAAATGAAAAAGATCTGACGGAATACCATCAGATCTTTTTTTTATCTATTTGAAATATTATTCTTCTATCTAGCTGTTGAATAATATCCTTTATTAGGTATTTCTATAGTATACTTTTTTCCCGAGGCATTGTTTAAATGTGGTTCTCGTAGCCATGGGTTATGTCTTTTCAGGATCTTGTAGTTGATCTCATAGTTTTTTGCAAAGGACGCAAAGTCTTCAACCGGTGTATCTATGGAAACCGTGAATGTAGGAACAGTCTCATACAGATCTTTCTCCCCTAGTTCAAAACCATATTTTTCCGGGTTTGAAAGTATTTCTTTTATAGCCATTATCCTAAATACATACCTCCCGGTTTCATCCCCCAGTAACAGATCATAGTAATCTGAAGCTTGCTGAATACCCATATATCTATTGATAGCTCCTGCGCCCGCATTATATGAAGCCGCTGCGAGGGTCCAGTTACCATAACGTTCTTTATTCTTTTTCAGATAGTCGCATGCAACCTGGGTTGCCATAGCCAGGTGATAACGCTCGTCAACATTCGAATTTACTTCCAGACCATATTCCTTCCCAGTATCTTTCATGATCTGCCAGAACCCAGATGCACCAGCCGGAGAAACTACATTTTGCAGACCACTCTCTGCCACAGCCAAATACTTAAAATCATCTGGCACCCCATTCCTGGCCAGTATTGGTTCTATAATCGGGAAAAATTTATTGGCTCGCTTAATTAGCAACACCGCATTAGATTGCCAATACGTATTTACTAAAAACTCTCGGTCTATGCGTTCCATAATCTCAGGATCATTTTGCGGGACAGGTTCTCCGGCAAAATTTAGGTCCTCTGGAATATCGATGGCCGTTATTCTATACTCATCTGCTACACTCTTATTAGTGTTCAGTTCAGTGGATTCAACTGTAGCCGGGACAGAAGAAAGGTGTCCTTGTTGTACAGAAAAGATAAGAGTACTGGCAATAAAAAGTACTCCCAGAAACATTAATGTCGCTTTTAAAAATTTCATCGCTTTGTATTTGATAGAGGGTCAAAGGTATACAATAGAACTCCCTTAATCCAAAATAATTGCAGGTAAACGTTCATTGAACCATTTATATCTGTGTATGATCATGGTGTGGGTCCCATTTTTTACGGTAATACAGTTTTTAATATGGTGTATGGGAAACACAGCATCCTTATCCCCGTGGATATGCACTATCCCGGGATCGCATTTATCTTGCTTCCAATGCACGATCTTATCAATGGACCAGTCCAGGTAATAAATATCCTTGACAAACAAATACTCCCTGTACAGTTCCAACCGCTGCGTAACCGTTTCACCAAAGGCATATTTGGCAATGAGATCGAGGTTATTTACCAAACTGGTTGGCAGCAGCTTGTGAAGCCGGGTATATTTGGCAAAGACCAGTCTCTTTGGCATTTCGGACTGAAGCTTGACACTGGAAATAATAACCACCTTTTTCACAGAAATATGCTTTGCCATTTCCTGTACTAACATCCCACCAAAAGAAACACCTACTAATACCGGATCCGCATGTTGTATATAGGAGTTCATCTTCTTCGCATAATCCTCCAGGCTCATTCCCTTTGAGGGAACAAACCATTCTAAGAGGTGGGTCTCAAAACGATCAGGTGGTAGTTCAATATGCTTAAAGATACTGCTGTTGGCTGCCATACCAGGCATTAGGTAAACATGTATCTTCTTTGTGGTCATATGGATTTAGCCTTTGTTTTATTTAGGAAAATAGCATTATTTTTATTACTTTTGTAAACTACCTCAAGGTTTTTTAAGGGGTTTTTAACTATTCTTAACTGATCATTTTTAAGAAAATTTCAAATTACGAATCATTCGTAATTTTTTTGTCTGGAACCAAAACTAAATCTATCTATATGAATGAAGTAGTAATTAATGATAATAGTTTCCTGCGACAGTTTGAAACTAAGGTTGACGGCCATTTGGCAAAGATTGAATATTCTTCTCAAGAACGTAAAGTATTCCTTACCAAGTTGGTTATCCCAGAAGAAATTACAGCGGATGGTTTTCGAGAAGATTTTATTAAATCAGTGCTGCATCACATACAAGAAAAGAATTTGAGAGTTGTTCCTACCAGTCCTCAAATAGCAGGGTTTTTAAGAAAAAACAGGCAGTATAAAGAAATGCTTCCCGTAGGGATCCGAATCTAAAAAATTAATTCTCTTTTTAAGAAATCTAACCTCTCTTCGGAGAGGTTTTTTTATGTTATTATTTCAGCCGAGACAAAATTAAATCGGACCAGTCCATCCTCATCTATTTCTGTTAATTCAACCTCCTGCAAGGTATTACACAAAGTAGGATCCCATGGTGATCTTACTTTTACATAGTTCTCAGTGAACCCCTGTATATAACCTTCTTTGTTTTCGCTCTCAAATAAAACCGTGCGTTGAGATCCCAGCTGACTTTCGTAAAATGCTCTCCTTTTTTTTACGGATAAACCACGGAGCATCTTGCTCCTTTTTTGTCTAATTTTCATTGGCACAGGATCTGGCAAACTAGCTGCAACTGTATTATCCCTTTCTGAATAGGTAAAGACATGTAGATATGATACATCTAGCTCGTTAAGGAAATGATAGGTTTCCAAAAAGTGTTCCTCTGTTTCACCGGGAAAGCCAACAATAACATCCACTCCAATACAGGCATGGGGCATTTTATCTTTTATGGTAGCTACCCGCTCCTCATATAACTCACGCAGATAACGCCTCCGCATATTCTTTAACAGATCATTACTTCCACTTTGAAGGGGAATATGAAAATGAGGAACAAAACACTTAGACCGTGATACAAAGTCGATTGTTTTATCCTCCAGTAAGTTTGGCTCTATAGATGAGATTCGTAAGCGCTCAATTCCTTTAACCTTATCCAATGCCTTTACAAGCTCATAAAAAGTGTGTTCGTGTTTTTTATTGCCAAATTCACCTTTGCCATAGTCGCCTATGTTTACTCCGGTAAGTACAATTTCTTTGATGTCTTGTGCGGCGATCTCCGCTGCATTTTGCAATACATTCTGAAGGGTATCACTGCGGGAAATACCTCTTGCTAATGGAATAGTGCAATACGTGCATTTATAATCGCATCCATCCTGAACTTTGAGGAAAGCCCTGGTTCTGTCACCAATAGAGTAACTCCCCACATAAAAATCTGCTTCCTCTATTTCACAGGAATGGATAGTTCCAAAATCATTCTTACTTAGATCATTCAGATAATCAGTGATCTTGAATTTCTCCGTGGCCCCCAGAACAAGATCAACTCCATGCACCGCAGCCAATTCTTCCGGTTTTAATTGTGCATAGCATCCTATGGCGATCAGGAAGGCTTCGGGGTTTAATTTTTGTGCTTTTTTTACAATGGTCTTAAACCTCTTATCTGCATTCTCCGTCACAGAACAGGTGTTGATAACATAGATATCTGCCCATTCCGTAAAATCTACCTGCAGGAAGCCCTCGCTTTTAAAACTGCGGGCTATGGTAGAGGTTTCTGAGAAATTGAGTTTACATCCCAGGGTATAAAAGGCAACTTTTTTGTTCATTTTTTCTGATCCCAACGTAAAGGGTGGCAAAGATAATACTTTGAGGGCTGTCTATAAAATATTCATCCCCTATCCTAAGGTCTGATTATCTAATACTTACGCCATTTCTTGGTGAGCTCAAAAACGTGTTCCATGATAGACGCTTCCTTTTCATCAAAGATCCTTCCTCGCCTTGCCATCATAACCTTTGCAGCTTCAAATGCCTTGGCAGTAGTATAGGTCGTAAACCCACTGGCCCCACCCCAACTAAAGCTGGGAACAAAGTTGCGTGGGAAGCCCGGGACATAAATGTTGCAATTTACCCCAATTACGGTACCTGTGTTGAACATGGTGTTAATGGCTGTCTTACTGTGATCTCCCATCATTAGTCCGCAAAATTGGAGTCCGGTTTGATCAAAACTCTCAGTGGCGTAATTCCATAATCTCACCTTGGCATAATTATTCTTGAGATTGGAATTGTTAGAATCGGCGCCAATATTACACCATTCTCCCAGCACTGAATTACCAAGATATCCATCATGCCCTTTGCTCGAATTACCAAAAATAACAGAATTGTTGATCTCACCACATACCTTGCCATTGGGTCCCACAGTTGTTGGGCCATATATCTTGGCGCCCATTTTTACAACCGCACGTTCACAAAGTGCAAAACCACCACGGATCATATTTCCTTCCATGACCTCAGAATCTTTTCCAAGATAAATAGGGCCTTCTGAAGCATTCAGAATGCTATACTCTACCTTGGCCCCTTCCTCTAAAAAAATGTTTTCGGGAGAGATCACCCTGTTTGTATCAGAGATAGGTGCACTTTTTCTGCCTTTAGTAATGAGATCAAAGTCTTGTTGTAATGCTTCCCCATTTTTTGAAAATATATCCCATGTATTCTGGATCCTGATCGTAGGTTCCTGGTAGCTTATTTGTTGTAAGGAAGATATATCTGACAGAGATAAGTCCTTAACAGACCTATATGCAAGTACTAAACCATTTTGTGTAAGAGCCATTTCCGGCTCCAGGGATTGAATGGCAGATACCAATTCTGGGGTTGGTAAAAAGGAGGCGTCTATAAAAATATTATCGGCTTTTAACGTCATTGGATACTTCACCCGAAGATATTCTTCCGTTTTAAACGAGCATGTAGCCTTTAAATAAGCATCCCATTTTTCCTTTAATGTAAGGATGCCAATCCTGATCTCCGCAACAGGTCTGGTAAAAGTAAAAGGGAGCAAGGAAGTTCTTACCTCACTATCTATGAGTATATAATTCATCGATACTTATTTTAACCAAAAGTAAAAAAATAACGCCCCCGATACGTATCGGAGGCGCTACAATATTTTGTACTACCAGGAAAATTTTACTTTTCTTTCTTTTCTTCAGCGGCAGGAGCTGCCTCTTTTTTGAACTTCTGATATTTGTTCTTAAACTTATCGATCCTACCAGCAGTATCGACCAATTTGGCTTTACCGGTGTAAAATGGATGTGAAGTTCTGGAGATCTCTAATTTGATTAGAGGATATTGAACGCCTTCTACCTCAAGGGTTTCTTTGGTGTCTGCTGTAGATTTAGTGATAAAAACATCGTCATTGGACATGTCTTTAAACGCTACCAATCTATAATTCTCTGGGTGTATACCTTTTCTCATTGTCTTAGGGGTATTCTTTTTTCAGGCTGCAAATGTAATTAATTTTTTTAGCATTCCACAAGAAGAACTTCAAAAAACCATCTTAAAAATTGTATCTTGGTTTTGTAACATTTTAAATAAAACGAGCACTAACAAATCAACAAACGTAAAACTGAATAAAGAAATGGAACAAAATCAACCAAAAATCGGAAAATTCTCACTCAATTATGGCTTAATCCTTGGCGCAATAAGTGTCGTATTCGGACTTATGCTTTACTCAATGGATGCACACGCTACTCAAGATACCAGTAATACGGTAATTAGTATAGTATTGGCTGTAGCCATTACAATTTGGGCGATATTTAATTTCAGAAAGGCCAATGGCGGATTATTATCTCTGGGGCAAGCAATAAAGTTAGGTATTGGGATAGCATTGATCGCAGGAGTCATATATATTGTGTATTTGATTTTTCTATCCAGTGTTTTGGATACAGAATTCATAACCAAAATTGCCGAAAATACTAAAGCCGCTGCAGAGGAAGCCGGAGTTATGACCTCTGCTCAGATAGAGCAACAATACCAGGGAACTATCGACTACTTTTGGGTTTCCTACCCCTTCATCCTGATTTTTAATATTATTATGGGCTTGGTTATCGGATTAATAGGTGGCTTAATTTTCAAAAAGTCGGAACTCGCGGATTAAAAGGATTATTGTACTTTTGAAAGGAAGAAGCAACGATATTCTATGACCATATCCATTGTCATTCCTTTATTAAACGAAGAAGAATCTTTACAGGAACTCCATGATTGGATTGCATCGGTGATGCAGTCCAATCATTTTTTATATGAGATCGTCTTTATTGATGACGGAAGTACAGATAATTCCTGGGAAATTATTTCCCAACTAGCCGGGGGTAATCCGAATGTCAAAGGGATTCGTTTCTTAAAGAACTTTGGCAAATCACAGGCATTACATGCCGGTTTTAAACAGGCTATAGGAGATATCATCATAACCATGGACGCCGATCTTCAGGATAATCCGGAAGAGATACCCGGCCTGGTGCAAATGATACAAGATGAGCACTATGAGCTGGTCTCCGGTTGGAAAAAGAAGCGATACGATCATGCCCTCACCAAAAATATTCCTTCCAAACTCTTTAACTGGGCTGCACGGAAAACATCTGGAGTTCAATTAAATGATTTCAATTGTGGATTAAAAGCATTCAGGAAAGAGGTTATAAAAACAATTGAAGTTTCGGGCGAAATGCATCGCTATATCCCTGTCCTTGCTAAAAACGCGGGATTTTCAAAGATTGGGGAGAAGGTAGTACAACACCAGGCAAGGAAATACGGAAAAACAAAATTTGGAGTAGACCGCTTTATCAATGGCTTTTTAGATCTTATTACTATATGGTTTGTCTCCAAGTTTGGCAAACGACCCATGCACCTCTTTGGAGCGCTTGGTGTTCTTATGTTTATCATAGGATCTGGTTTTGCGCTTTATCTGGGGATCGATAAATTGTTTATCCACCCTACCGGGAGACTGCTAAGTGAACGTCCCCAATTCTACGTGGCCCTTACCTCCATGATCATTGGTACACAGTTTTTTCTGGCTGGCTTCCTGGGGGAGATCATGGTACGATCCAGAAAAAGTGAGCAGCGTTATACTATTTCCAAGGAAATAAATCTGTCGCCCCGCGTTAAGGAATATTCTTCGTAATTTTATCTTTATATACGCAATTCTTACCTCATGAATGATATACTTGCTACAGCCCAAAGTTGGTTAACTGATTTTTTCGACCCTGCCGTAAAAAAAGAAATTCAACATCTTATCGATACAGATCCCGAAGATCTGAAGGATCGGTTCTACAAGAACATGGAATTTGGTACAGGAGGTATGCGCGGTATCATGGGTGTGGGTACCAACCGGATCAATAAATATACCCTGGGGAAAAGCACACAAGGTCTGAGCAACTATCTTAAAAAGTCATATCCGGACACTCCGTTAAAGGTTGTAATCGCTTATGATTGCCGTCATAATAGTGATACCCTTGCAAGAATAGTGGCAGAGGTATTTTCAGCAAATAATATACAGGTATATCTTTTCTCTGAATTGCGAACCACTCCAGAACTTTCTTTTGCAGTTCGTTATTTGAAATGCCATGCAGGTATCGTGCTTACGGCATCTCATAACCCACCGGAATACAATGGCTACAAGGTATATTGGACAGATGGGGGCCAAATAGTTCCGCCACATGACGGACGGATCATTGCTGAGATCAATGGCCTTTCCTTTGAAGAAATTAAGTTTGCACCGAAAGAGGATTTAATACAACTAATAGATAAGGAGGTTGATGAAGCTTTCATAAAAGCCTCGGTAGAAAACGGAGATTTTAAAGCACAAGGGAAAGCAGATTTTTCAATAGTTTTCACTTCCCTACATGGTACCTCAATTACAGCTATTCCAGAAGTACTTAAACGAGCCGGATACTCCAAAGTGTCCATTATAGAGGAACAAGCCGTGCCAGATGGCGATTTTCCAACGGTAGTTTCACCCAATCCCGAAGAGCCAGAAGCGCTGACCCTTGCCATGAAAAAAGCAGAAGAAATTGGAGCCGATATGGTTGTTGGAACTGACCCTGATAGTGATCGTTTGGGTGTAGCGGTACGTAACCTGGAAGGGAATATGGAATTGTTAAATGGGAATCAGGCCATGATACTTATGACCAAGTTCTTATTAGATCAGCGTAAAAAATCTGGAATTAAAGGACATGAGTTTATAGCTTCTACTATTGTTTCCACGCCTATGATGCAGTCGTTGGCAGATGCATATGGAGTTGAGTGTAAGACCTCCCTAACCGGTTTTAAATGGATCGCAAAAATGATCGCAGACCATCCAAAACAGTATTTTGTTGGAGGAGGCGAAGAAAGTTTTGGGTTTATGGTGGGCGATTTTGTACGCGATAAAGACGCGGTGACTTCTACTCTATTGGCTTGTGAAATAGGAGCTCAGGCAAAAGCTAATGGCAGTTCATTTTATGAGGAATTGATTAAATGCTATGAAGCCTACGGTTTCTATAAGGAGAAGTTAGTATCCTTGACTAAAAAAGGAATTACAGGGGCCGAAGAGATCACCCAAATGATGAAAGATTACAAGGCCAATCCTGTAAAATCACTAGACGGGTCGCCAGTAATTACAGTAGATGATTACAACACAGCCACCTCCACAAATCTGGTCTCAGGTAAAACTACCACTATTGATTTACCAAAATCTAACGTCCTGATTTATACGACAGCAGATGGGACACGAATGGCGGCAAGGCCCAGTGGTACGGAGCCGAAGATAAAATTTTATTTCAGCGTCAACGCGACTTTGGACAAGGTGTCTGATTATAAGAAAGTAAACCAGGAATTAGAAGATAAGTTGGCTCGTATCCTGAAACAACTGAATTTGGATTAATGAACTATTTCAAGAAGATCCTTCGCTTTGCGATTCCTTATAAGAAATACGCATTTCTCAACATTTTTTTTAATATCCTATATGCCCTTTTCAGCGCGTTATCTTTTGCTGCACTTATTCCAATGCTCGATGTTCTTTTTAAGCAAACCGAAAAGGTGTATGAGAAACCTGTATATGAAGGTATAGGGTCTGTAAAAGATTACTTTCAGGATTACATAAGTTACCGACTTACCTCCTATTCAGATTCTAACGAGATGCAGGCCCTGGTGCTGGTGATCGCCCTGGTGTTGATTTTGTTCTTTCTCAAGAATATTTTCAACTACCTCGCCATGTATTTTATTACGTTTCTGAGAAACGGTGTTTTAAAAGACATC
>CBDUON010000067.1:0-11676 GCA_965368835.1 uncultured Eudoraea sp.
CTACTCTGTCATTTGGCGGATGCCCTGCCTGATATTTGGAATAAGCTGTTTCGAAGGCCGTAGCGTTTTCTACATCTAATAAAAAATAACGCTGGATAGGATAGTCTCCTGCAGTATCACCATAAGAAGCCTTAATGGTTCCCATGCGGGCACCTGCACCCTCTTTAATATGTTGTTCGATTTGTGACATCAACATGGCCCATGAATCACCTCTGCCATCCACATAAATCACTCCCATAGCATCTAAGGAACCAGATAATACCAGCACATGAGTAAATTTATTATCGGCATCATAGAAATGATTTTTATAAAGGCTTATGGAAACACCTTCCCATTTGTGCTCTTTAAAATAATCATCGATAACTTTAAAAAAAGTTGCCTCATTTTGCGGTTCCACAATAAAACCATAGTTGGTCCAATACGATTCTTGTGCAGTAATGGCTAAGGTCACCATCAGCAACAGGCTAGTTATAATATTTTTCATAATGGGCAGGTTTATATGTTTTAAGATACTAAATATTAAGGTATCAGATATATTGCCAATCGATTATTATCAAGTTCACTCCAGCCAATTATCCCTTATTCCCAGACAGCTGTAACCTCATTTACTCTAAGATCCTGTATGCCTATTGACGCAGCACTTGTGTTTTCAATTTCCAGATCGGAATAAGAGTTTGTAGGAAATATTTGAGAAGTCATTACATATTGTCCCTTGTTTATAAAAACTTCAACGGAAGACGCATCCAGGAAGATCCTGAATTCTACCTCCCCTTCTGGCAAGTTGTCCAGGGGCATCTGCTGGCTGCCGGCAAATGTTGCCTGAAAGTCTGTTAGGCCACTTTGAGATCTGTCTAGGGTACAAAGTTTATCTGCACTATCCATCTCCAGGACCAGCTGTTCTCCTTGTTCATTCTTAAAGGTGATTATCAGATCTCTCGCTGCTGTGACAAATTGAATTTCGCTCTGATTACCATTCTCGAGCCCAATAGATTCCATCCCTCCGGCAGGAATAGTAAAGCTCGAAGTTGTTTCTTCCACTAAGAGATCATCTATTCCTTCAATAGGGTAGTTCAACAATTGGTATGTATCATTAATTTTTGATAAGCTTAAGGTTCTCGGCAAGGTCATCGCGCTCCGCCATGCCTCTGTAGGCGTATCACGGGCGTAGGCCCAGTTACTCATCCAGCCTATAAAGAGCCTGCTTCCATCGGGTGTATTGTTATAGGTAACTCCGGCGTAGTTATCAGTGCCCCAATCGAGCCATTTTGCTTCTTTTTGATCGGAAGTAAAGGTGGTTCCGTCATACTCACCCACAAAATACTGAGTGCCACTTCCCCCGTTGGGAGCACCTGGATTTATGCTTATCAATAATACCCATTTGCTCTCCTCTGTTCCTACCACCTCCAGCTCAAATAGGTCCGGGCATTCCCATACTCCGCCATGAGCACCCTGATCCTTTCCAAACTCACTCATATAATCCCATTCCTTTAAATTTGCTGATTTAAATAACTGCAAATGATCCCCCGCAACAAGAGCCATCACCCACTGCCCTGTTTTGTCATCCCAAAATACTTTTGGATCCCTGAAATCTTTGAATTCTGTATTTAGTAAAACAGGATTCCCTTCATACATGGTAAAACTTTCCCCATTATCCAGACTATAAGCTATACCCTGGGTTTGATAGTCAGTACTTCCCGCCTTTTCTTTTTCCATATCGTGATAGGTGAAAATGGCCACCAAAGGTGGATTCTCTTCAGTACCCAGGCCGGAGGTATTATTTTCATCTAATACGGCACTTCCGGAAAATATCAGCCCATTCTTGTCCGGATATAAAGCAATGGGTTTATTCTCCCAATGAAGCATGTCCTTACTGGTAGCATGGCCCCAGTGCATGGGTCCCCAAACGATGTCTTCCGGGTAATACTGATAGAATAAATGATAAACACCCTGGTTATACAATAGTCCGTTTGGATCATTCATCCAATTTGCCGGAGGCGTAAAATGGTATTGAGGTCTAAAGGACTCCTGATACAATACCGTCTCATCTAATGCTTGTTTTAGTTCTTTCGGAGCTTCCTTACATGCTCCAAAAAGTAATAAGAATAAAGAAAATAAAATGGCGGGAAAATATTTCATGATGGGATTATTTCTTCTAAAAATACTCTTTATTTTCATATTGGAAAAGGAGATCTTCATTTTTGAATCTTATGTAATATAGTATCTTTGCTCGCATGTTTAAAGGAGGTATTTTATGTGGAATGTTGCTTATGACCTTTCCCATTTTTGGACAGCGAACCCTTGAAAAGATAATGGAAAAACTGGCAGACAAGGATGTACCATTAGCCACAGTCACGGAGACAGCAGTGAATCCTTCCTATTACCGTCTGGATACGCGCGAGCGGGAAGAATTTGAAGTAAGTCATCTCAAGGATGCTCAATATGTTGGTTATAACGATTTTGACGCCTCAGATTTCGCAGAACAATTCCCTGACAAGGATGCTACCTACCTGGTATACTGTTCCGTTGGGGTGCGCTCCGAAAAAATTGGCAAAAAATTGTTAGCTCTGGGCTATAATGACGTCAAAAACCTCTCCGGAGGTATGTTTAAATGGGTTAATGAGGGGCATGATGTTGTGGACAGTGCAGGGCAGGCAACACTGAAGGTCCATGCCTATAACAGATTCTGGGGCCTACTCTTAAACAGAGGTGTAAAGGTCTACGGCCCGGAAAAACAGAAATAAGGATGAAGCAAGACCAAGAAAATTTGTTGCTGATCTTTACCCGCAACCCGGAACTGGGAAAATGCAAGACCAGATTAGCTGCCTCGGTGGGAGATGAAACAGCCCTGGCCATCTACATTTTTCTCCTGGAGCATACTGTAGCTGTAACCAAGGATCTTAAAGTTTCAAAAGAAGTTTATTATTCTGAAGCGATACGAGAAGGTGATCTTTGGGATCCCTCCATCTATCAAAAAAAAATACAGAAGGGTCCAGATCTTGGTGAGCGTATGGCAAATGCTTTTAAAGCCGGATTTAAAGCCGGGTATAAAAAGATCGCCATCATTGGAAGCGATCTCTATGATCTGAGCCGTGAAGACCTGGATGAAGCTTTTGAGATGCTGCAAACCAATAATTTTGTGCTGGGGCCCGCCAGTGATGGAGGGTATTACCTTCTGGGAATGACCCATTTTATCCCGGACATTTTCAAAAATAAAAACTGGGGTACCTCTAGTGTGTTGAAGGACACCCTGGCAGACCTTAAAAATAAGAATGTTTATTTGCTGGAAACAAAGAACGATGTGGATGTCCTGGAAGACATTGCCGATGTTTCAGCTTTTCAGCCCTTTTTAAAAAATATACTATGACCCAAAAACAATTAGATGAATCTACCGAGTTTCTGGAAAGCAAAGGATTTCTTGCTCCGGAAATTGGTATTGTACTCGGTACCGGACTTGGAAAACTGGTAGATAAGATTAAAGACCCTATAGTTGCCCATTATCATAATATCCCTTTCTTTCCGCTAGCCACTGTAGAATTTCATACAGGGAAATTAATCTATGGCACTTTGGAAGGAAAGAAAGTGGTGGTAATGCAAGGACGTTTTCATTTATATGAAGGCTATGAATTCTATGATGTAACATACCCTATCCGGGTTATGAGACAATTGGGGATCACTAAACTTTTTGTTTCCAATGCAGCCGGTGCTGTAAATCTCAATTTTAAGAAAGGCGATATTATGTTGATCGAAGATCACATCAACTTGCAAGGAGGATCGCCCCTGGCGTTTAAGAATGTAGCCGCATTTGGCGATCGGTTTGTAGATATGAGCCAACCCTATGACAGAGAAATGTGCAAGACCATTGAGAAAATTGCCGAGCAACAAAATATATCGCTTAAAAAAGGTGTATATGTTGCTGTCGTTGGTCCACAGCTGGAAACTAAAGCTGAATACCGCATGTTAAAAACCCTGGGCGCCGATGCCGTTGGAATGAGTACGGTACCAGAAGTAATTATTGCCAATCATTTACGACTACCTGTAATAGCAGTATCTGTTTTAACGGATGAATGCGACCCGGACAATCTGCAACCTATCAATATTTCAGAAATTATTAGTGTTGCCGAGAAAACGGAACCCAAAATGATTACATTATTCACAGAACTAATAAAAACCCTATGAGTTATTTAGAAGCAACCAATGATCTGTACAAACAAGCAGCTCTCACCCCGGATGTGGGCCTATGCTGTACCACGAACCCTGTATGGCAATTACCCGGACTTTCTATTCCCACCATCATGCAGGAAATGAACTACGGCTGTGGTAGCACCGTATCAGCTTCAGACCTTGTAAATAATCCCAAAGTATTGTACGTAGGTGTGGGCGGTGGAATGGAACTACTTCAGTTCGCTTATTTCTCCCGTCAAAAAGGAGGAGTTATAGGGGTAGATGTGGTTGATGAGATGCTGGAAGCTTCCAGAAAGAATTTTAAAATAGCTGAAGAAAAAAACCCTTGGTTTAAAAGTGAATTCGTACAGCTAAAAAAAGGAAGTGCCCTAGAACTGCCTATTGAGAGCGAAAGCATAGATGTAGCTGCTCAAAACTGCCTCTTTAATATTTTTAAGGAAGAGGACCTGAAAAAAGCTGTTGAAGAAATGTACAGGGTACTAAAACCTCATGGGCGGTTGGTTATGAGTGATCCGGTTTGTGAACAACCCATGAATGATGCGCTTAGGAATGACGACCGGCTGAGAGCCCTTTGTTTAAGTGGCAGTATCCCTATCAAGGATTATATAAAAGTGCTGACAGATGTTGGCTTTGGAACCATTGAGGTAAGGGCCAGGAAATCGTACCGGGTGTTATCGCCCAACCATTATCCAACGGACGAACTCATCCATATTGAATCGATCGAAATTGCAGCTATCAAGGATCCTATGCCGGAAGACGGCCCCTGTATATTTACTGGTAAAACAGCTATATATTTTGGTGGAGAACCCTATTTAGACGACAAAAAAGGTCATGTGTTGATACAAAACCAGCCCCTTGCGATTTGTGATAAGACCGCAGCGGCACTGGCAAAAGTCTCAGATGAGATCCATATCTCAGAGAGCACATGGCATTATGACGGCGGGGGATGTTGTTAATCTGTGCTTACCCTCCTAAGTAATTTTATAATTAATTTGGGATGATGTGCTGTAAGGAAGGTAAATTTTTCGCTACCAATCCCGCATGCAAGTTACCGATAGTATGAAATACCTGATAGCACTATTAATCTGGTGGGGTACCCCTCCAGTGATTCCTAATGGAACAGCGCCCGCCCCAAAGCATACGGCATGGAATAATCTTTTAAAAGAATTTGTAAATGAGAAGGGCGATGTAGCCTATGCCAGGTTTAAGACCAAAGAAAAGGAGTTAAACAACTATCTGGACTACCTCGGTAAGAATGCTCCGGCCACCAACTGGTCTCATAACGAAACCCTGGCCTATTATATCAATTTGTATAATGCTGCCACCGTAGCCCTTATCCTGGAGAATTATCCAATTAAGAGCATCAAGGACATTTGGCGGCCATGGGGACAGGACCGGGTGAAAGTGGGTGATAAAACCATCTCCCTGGGTGATATTGAACATAAGATCCTTAGAAAGATGAATGAACCTCGTATTCATTTTGCTATCAATTGCGCTTCCTTCTCATGTCCCAAACTTGTAAATGAAGCGTATACCGCAGACAAAATGGAAAAGCAATTACAAGCGGCTACTTTCAACTTTATAAATGACCCTAGTAAAAATAAAATTACTGAGAACAGCCTGGAATTATCTGCTATTTTTAAATGGTATAAAAGCGATTTTACGGAAAAAAGAAGTCTTATCACCTATCTTCAGCCGTATACAAAGATCTCTCTGAAAGAAGATGCCAAGATCTCTTATGTATCCTATGACTGGCAACTCAATGAAAGAAAATAAACTGCCTAAGATCAGTATCATCATTCCGGTACTGAATGAAGAAGAAACGCTAGACAAATTATTGCCCTATCTAAAAACCAGGGCCGATAATTTTGATCAACTGGAAATTATTGTGTCCGACGGTGGCAGTAATGATAATACCATTTTAATTGCAAAGAAATACGAAGTAAGCTGTTTAAGTGCGGCCAGAGGAAGGGCAAGCCAGATGAATGCAGCTGCTAAAAAAGCTAAGGGTCACATTCTGTATTTTCTACATGCGGATTCTATGCCCCCAAAACACTTCGACCAAACTATCATTACAGCTATAAATTCAGGAATACCTGCAGGGTGTTTTCGATTGAAATTTAATATCCCCAATAAATTCCTGGCCTTTTTTGCATGGTTCTCACGCTTTAATTTTACGCTGTGCCGCGGAGGCGATCAGTCCCTTTTTATATCCCAAAGCTTGTTCACTTCCTTAGGTGGTTTTGATGAGAAGTATAAGATCTACGAAGACAATGAGTTTATTGGACGGATCTACCGTAAGACTGGCTTTAAGGTGCTGCCACAAGAAGTGATCACCTCGGCCCGTAAATATGAGCATAACGGCACTGTACGCCTGCAGTACCATTTTGCCATGGTACATTTTAAAAAATTTACCGGGGCTACACCAGAATCACTTTACGCTTATTACCACAAACATATACGGTAATTCAGTTCAATTTATTATCGGCTTTTATAATCTGCCAGGACTCCTTCGGTGATCCATTTAGCAAGGGCCTGTCGGTTGTCCGGATCCAGGATTCGGCGTTGATCTTTCTTATTCCTTAAATTCCCGATCTCAATGTACGCCATCGCAGGTAAGGTGTTTTTTACCAGGTATAAATTACTGCGGTCAGAGAAGGTACCTGTGTATTCTCTATTTGGTTGATATTCCTTGTATTTTGCCAGAAAAGTGTTGTGAATGTTCTCTGCCAGGCGTTTCCCATTCCTGCTTTTTTTATGATGATAAAAAAAGACATCAATATTCTGTCCCTTACTACGGCTGTCGACATGAGTGACCAGCAAACGTTGGTAGCTGCCCCTATTTTTGAGATATAGTTCATTGACTGCTTCAACCCGTTGTTTTAGCCGATCTACCTGTCTCAGCGGGATCTTTTGTTCCGGATATACCACCTCATCCCTGTCAATTTCCAGAGCTCTGTTATTGCGTATTCCATCGTTTTCATCCCTCACAATAATATAGACCATTGCTCCATGCGCCAGCAATTCTTTGGCAAGCCTGAGGGTAACATCGTAGGCGTATTCATCTTCCGCAATGGTGACATCCCCATAGGTCTCTATAGCACCCGGATCCGGACCTCCGTGACCTGAGATCAAATAATAAATGGCCCCGGATAATTGATCACTTTTATTCACAACCAAAGCCTCTTCTTCGCCAAAAATAGCATAGCGCTTTCCTTTTTCCTCGGCCAGAGCATCCTCTTTGGGTTCCCTTTCTGTCTCAGAGGTTAAAACAGCATCTTCAACCTTTGGAAGCAGGTAGGTAGTTCCCTCGTAAAGATGTTGTCCTTCGCGCAGATTCTCTTTATTTAATACTAGAAAGTCCTGATAATGATCTGTTGGATCCATCCCCTGTTTCCGGAGCAGGGAAAAAATACCGTCGCCCTTTTCAGCAACCACAACTTCCAAACTATCCTGACTAAAGATCGCGGAAGTAAAGAAAAGAAGAATTAGAAAAGTACAAAAGATGCGACTCATGAGCTAGAGGAAATTTTAGAATTAAATATTGATAAAAAGGAAATCAAAATCAATGCCATTAGTTTAATAGACTTTATAAAATGCCTTGATAATTTCTTGTGCGGGTTTATTCTGAGGCGTAAAACGGTTGTCTGAAGGTCCGCCAGATTTTTCATGATTGATAAACCATTTCCAGACAAATCCACCTGCAAACCATTCTTCATCCCAGAAAGATTCAAAGATCGCCTTCTTGGCATTTACCTGCCCATTTAAGTTTACTCCTTCCTCACTCCTGTCTACCAACCATGGTTTCTTTGCGGTATAATCCATACTTCTATACCCAAATTCAGTAAAAAGCACCGGTTTATTCAATTTTTTAGACAGTTCATATATTTTTCCTTTCCATGGTTTCCAGCCTTCCTTTAATTCCTCTACCGTAGGTGTTTGTGCTTCCGATAAAGGAAAGTAGGCATCAATACCAATAAAATCGAGAGATTCCCAAAAAGGAGTACGATCGTATTCATCCCAGTTGGCTGCATACGTAAGTTTCCCTTTGTACTCGTTGCGAATCTTGCCTATAAGCTGCTTCCAAAACTCGGGTCTGTGAACAACAAACTGTTCTAGTTCTGTACCAATACAAAAGATCTCCACCTTAGATTCTTCCGCCAAAGCAGCATAGGTAAGGATAAAATCCTCGTATGATCTTTCAAGTTCCTGCCATGCCTCTTCAGATTCCATTTTCAAACCTCCCGTAAAGACTCCGCGCCAGATCCAGATCTGAGGTTTAACCATCACCTTTATCTTATTCTTATGCAGTACTTCAATGTATTGTTTGGCTCCCATCCTTGTTTCTCCAAACCACTGACGCTCTGTATTATGAATGATCTCGGATGAATTCAACTCTCTAATAAATCCAAAAGGCATTACCGCTGCGTGGTCCGCATTAACATCTTTAAGAGGTTTAATATGGTTCTCAGTTACCTGGTCCCTGGAGGCAACAAAACTAACCCCCTTTATTTTCCCAACGAATTGACTGCTACAGGAAAGTTGAAGAAAACAAAAAAGAAGTATAATCCCCTGCTTCATGTTTAGAATGTTGATTTCTACCAAAATTACATTTTTTTAATGATGACAAAATCATAAAAGGCTGTTAAGTTCTTATATTTAAACCGACTGAACCCTCAGAAACTATCCAATTTAATGGAAACCATCGTAATTATTGGTAATGGCATCTCCGGAGTAACCGCCGCACGGCATATTCGAAAATTATCAGATAAACGCATCATTATTATCTCAGCCGAGAGCGAATACTTTTTTTCCCGAACTGCCCTGATGTACGTTTACATGGGGCATATGAAATTTGAACATACCCAACCTTATGAGAATTGGTTCTGGAAAAAGAATCGCATAGAACTTTTACAAGGCTTTGTAACAACTGTAGATCATAAGAAAAAACAGCTGCTATTAAAAGACGGTGAGCCTGTGGCATATGACAAACTGATCATCGCTACCGGTTCTAAACCCAATAGGTTTGGATGGCCGGGACAGGACTTAAAAGGGGTTCAGGGATTATATTCCAAACAAGAATTGGAACAATTAGAAAAAGATGCCCCTGATAAAAAAACTTGCAACAGAGCAGTGATCGTAGGAGGCGGCCTAATAGGCATAGAACTTGCTGAAATGCTTAGGAGCAGAGATATCCCCGTTACCTTTCTGGTACGCGAAAGTAGTTTTTGGAATGGGGTACTTCCGGAAGGAGAATCTCAAATGATCAATGAACACATACTAGAGCACCATATAGACCTAAGGCTAAGTACTAATCTTGTGGAGATCCTGGCAGATAAAAATGGAAGGGCGAGAGCCGTAGTGACCGATAAAGGAGACACCATAGAATGCAACCTGGTAGGGCTAACCGCCGGCGTAACCCCTAATGTTGATTTCTTAAAGGAATCTGGAATAGAACTGGGAAGGGGCGTGAAGGTAAATAGGTTTTTAGAAACCAATATTCCTGATATATACGCCATAGGAGATTGCGCGGAACAACATGAGGCCATAGGTAACAGAAGACCCATTGAAGCCGTGTGGTATACAGGAAGAATGATGGGTGAAACATTAGCCCAGACCATTTGTGGAAATAAGACAGCTTATAAGCCGGGGCACTGGTTTAATTCAGCCAAATTCCTGGACATTGAATACCAGACGTATGGCTGGGTCTTTAGTGATAAGGGCAAGAAAGATTATGAAGAACATTTCCATTGGCGACATCCAAAAGAAAAGATCTGTATCACTATTTCCTATCACAAGGACAGCAAAAAATTTCTTGGCATCAACACTTTTGGGATCCGAATGCGACATGAAATTTTTGATCGATGGCTTTCCGAAGAACGCAGTTTGGATCATGTGATGGAATATCTGAAGGACGCCAATTTTGATCCCGAATTCTATGCTAAATATGAAGGTGCAATTGTTAAAAGCTATAATCAACAATTAGGAACCACTATTTCACCCAAAAAGAAAAGTTGGAAACGAATTTTTTTAAAAGCCTAAGTCACAAGAAATAAATGAAAACTATTAAGAACATTGGCCTTGTTATTTTCCTGATAGGTTTAGGGATTTTTACCGCCCTTCCTCTGCTAGGCACCTTTTCCTTGACCCAACTAGATTTTGATCAACTGGTCTTGGACAATAGGATTAAAAGTGAGCTTTTTATATCTGCCATAGAAGAGGATGTAGTTGGGAAGCAATTCCAAGGGATGCAGTCTTTTTCGCCTATAGTCGCAAATGCCCTTGATGAGGCAAATTCCCAGCACCGTAAAAACAAGGAATATAAAAAGGTGATTTATATAAAGTCGCATGATATGGCTGCGATGATGGGTAAAAGAGCAGGCACAGGCTTTATCGCAGAAAACAAAGGACTTATGTGGTTCTTAACATTTGGGTTGGGGATCCTGGGGGCCTTGCTATATATTTTGCCCAACGTAGTTCTGTTAGGACAAAAAGGGATCAAGAACGATGGGATATACCTGGAGAATGCCACCAACCGTGGATGGATTGCCTGGATTGTATTTATTTTCCTAGTCTCCTTTTATCTCCTCCTGTACTTCAGGCCGCAATTTGCTGTAAACTGGACCTACCTTGTAGATCCAATTAGCATGAAAATTAGTGGAAACATGGCAGGGCATTGGTTTGTCTATGGTTTTATGTATTGTGTGGTCATGACCGTAATGGCTGTCAGGATGTACATTAAATACCGGCATAATGTATACCAAATGGTGCGTACCACTTCGGTATTATTCTTCCAGATCGTTTTCGCCTTTCTTATTCCTGAGATCATGGTACGCCTGCAAATGCCGTATTATGACTTTAAAAATGCCTTTCCACTCGACTATGATTTCTTTTTTCAGTGGAATTTGCGTTCTCTGATCGATAGCGGGGGTATTGGACTCTTTATTTTAATTTGGGGCACGGTACTTACCCTGGTGATCGTACCTGTTATGGTGTATTTCTTTGGGAAACGCTGGTACTGTTCCTGGGTTTGTGGTTGTGGTGGTCTAGCAGAGACCCTTGGTGATCCTTACAGACAACACTCGAGCAAGACCCTCTTGTCCTGGAAAGTAGAACGTTGGTTAATACATGCGGTGTTGGTATTTGCGGTGGGGATGACCTTAATGACCCTCTATAGTTTCTTTACTGATACAGGTACCGTTCTGGGGATCAAAACTGCCAGTGTCCAAAATACTTATAGTCTTTTAATAGGTTCAATTTTTGCCGGGGTCATTGGCACCGGGTTTTATCCTATTTTCGGGAACCGAGTATGGTGCCGCTTTGGGTGTCCCCTGGCCGCCTATTTAGGATTTGTACAGCGGTTTAAATCCAGATTCCGCATTACGACCAATGGAGGACAGTGTATTTCTTGTGGCAATTGTTCTACCTATTGCGAACAAGGGATCGATGTTCGCGCTTATGCCCAAAAGGGAGAGAATATCATCCGCTCTAGTT
>CBDUON010000068.1:0-11641 GCA_965368835.1 uncultured Eudoraea sp.
GTGGAGAAAGTAGATCAGCTCCATTTGTATAATCATCAGGAGTAATATAAGGTACGGACTGATAAGCCCCTAAGATATAGTTCCTGTTAATACCAGATCCACCAATGTTGTTTGGTTCATTGGAAGAAGAGTAGTTAGTAGTAAAACTAGTACTATAGGTAAACTTTTCATTCTCAGATTTTCCAGAAGTGTTATTTCTGATACTAAATCTTTTTAAACTAGAATCCTCAAGAATACCTTCCTGATCAAAATACCCAAAAGAAGTAAACTGAGAAAAATTCTCGCTACCTGACTGTAAGGATACTGTATGATTCTGAGTTAGACCTGTTCTAAAGAAGAAGTCAACCCAATCATAAGTTGGTGCTGCGTCAATTTCCTGAGCTGTAAGGGTAGCCCCAAGACCTGCGCCTCTGTCATTCTCAAGAGTTAGTTGCTGCTGAGAATCCATTAGGTTGTAATCATTATCCTGCAGTGTACTGAAACTCATGATCCCCGTATAATTGATCTGAAGACCTGAATTGAATTTACCCTGACGAGTTTTGATCACAATTACCCCGTTTGCACCCCTGTTACCATAAATGGCGGTTGCTCCGGCATCTTTTAAAACAGATACAGATGCAATGTCTTGTGGGTTTAAACTTCTAAAGTTTGATTCATCCACTGGCACACCATCTATAATATATAGAGGTTGTGTGTTACCGTTAATAGAGGTTACCCCCCTTAGGTTCACATTAGAAGCAGCACCCGGCTGTCCTGAAGCAGTGGTAATGTTTAAACCTGCTACCTGTCCGGAAAGTGTCTGAACAAAACTAGCATTAGGTCTGTTTTCAATAGTCTCTGCACTGATCGTTACCGATGCAATACTCGACTTTTCTTTGGTAGAGTTTCGATATCCTTGTACTACAACTTCTTGCAGTGCTTCGGCGTCGTCCTCCATTTGAACATTCATTGTGCTTGATGCACCTACTGTTCTTGTCACCGTTTTTTGCCCTAGGTAGCTATAGCGTAATACCTGTCCTGTTGAGGCAGATATACTATAGTTCCCGTCAAAATCGGTTTGTGTACCTGTCGATGTTCCTACGATCACGACAGCTACTCCAGGTAAAGGAAGACCATTCTGGTCCGTCACAACACCTGAAATCGACTTCTCTTGTGCGAAAGAGAAGCTCATGCAAAGCACCAATAGTGGTGTCAACATCCATGTTAACTTTGATTTCATTTAATTAGTTTTTTGAATTAGCCAGCTGCAAAAGTGATAATTTTAAGTTAATTATCCTAATAAGAAGTGAATGCCACGTTAATCCCTGTTAAAAAAACGTCTTTAATTACGAATCATTCAAAGTTTTAGAGAATTACCTAATTTATTGTCAATATATTTAACAATTACTGAACGATATATTTATATCATTTTAAAGTAAACAGAGGGTTTTCCATCTTATGTTAAAGAAATTTCATCGATTCTTATTAGAAGCCGGCACGGATGAAGCCGGAAGGGGATGCCTGGCAGGACCAGTGACAGCAGCAGCCGTTATTTTACCGCCGGATTACGCAAATGAATTACTAGATGACTCTAAAAAATTATCGGCCAGACAACGCAGCATCCTGAAGAAAGAAATTGAAATAGAAGCAGTGAGTTTTGGAGTAGCCCATATAGACCCTGAAACTATTGACTCCATTAATATTCTAAATGCCTCTATTTTTGGAATGCATCGTGCTTTGGAACAATTACGAATAGCACCAAGGCATATCCTTGTTGATGGCAACCAATTTAAGCCTTACCATTCTATTTCCCATGAATGCATCATTAAAGGAGATGGAAAATTCATGAGTATTGCCGCAGCTTCCATTTTGGCCAAGACCATGCGCGATTCCTATATGGAAACACTTCATGACGAATATCCCATGTACAACTGGAAACAAAACAAAGGCTACCCCACCCTGGAACACAGAATGGCCATAAAAAAATACGGTCTTACGAAATACCATCGAAAAACTTTTAAAATTAAAAGCGAGCAGGTGCCACTTGAGTTTTAATATTATAAATTTGTTTCAAAATCCTTGAATGAAAAGTTTCCTTGCGGTTTGCTTCACCGCAATCTTACTATTTGCCTGTACCCCCTCTGAGAGATCTTCGCTGTCACTGAAGGATGCAATCCCGGAAAATGCAGCCATTGTACTTAAAGTAAATAATCTGGCCGCACTCAAACGAGAGCTAAAAAACAATGAGTTTGCCCAGGCTTTATCTAAACTAGAAAATAATAAAGGCCTTTTTCAAGGGCTGAAATTACTGGACGACCTGGAAACAGAAGCCGAAGGTATTCTTGTATTAATGCCATCCGTACATGATAGTCTTCAATACCTATATATAACACCTTCTCAGCAGTTCAGTATTGCCAGGGATAGTCTTTCACCTCTTCAGAATAATTACATTACCGTCAACGGGATCTCCATAAACGCTTATCACCGGGATAATAAAAGGTTCTACTCTGCTTCCTTTGGGAATCTGAATTACGTAGGCTCTGATTCCTCTTTTTTGGCAAATACCATAAGAAACATTCCGGAGAACCAACCTGATAAAGAGCTGCAAGCGCTTTTTAAAACCACCGTCTCAGGGAAATCTGCTTCCTTATTTATCAATACTCAAAAGGCCGACTCTATTAACCCACATACCACAGAAACCAAGGATAGCCCGCAATGGTCCGATCTGGCCACCTGGATGGCGCTAGATCTAAGTGCTTCCCAAAATCTTTTACAGTGGAATGGCGTTGGGATAGTGCAGGATAGTTCTCAAGCTTTTTTATCCCTGTTCACAAATACCCAGCCTGTGGTTAATAGTTTGGCGAGCCTGGCACCGGAGGAGTCGGATGGGCTTATTTCCATCTCCTTTACGGACTACGCGGTGTTTGCTTCTAATCAAAAGAATCAGTTTCCAAATACAATCACTTCGGATACTCTCTTCCAAACAGTTGAAGAAGTTGGTGTGGTCTACAAGGACAAAGACAAAGCCGTCCTGTTAAATACCTATGGGGGTTCTGCCCTTGCGGAGTTCTTGTATCAATCTCGTACCTCCGTTTATGAATATCAGGGCAAGGAAGTAGGCATAGTAAATAAACTCCCACTCTTAGAGAACGCATTCCCTTCCTTAATACAGGATTTTAAGTTTACTCATTATACAATACTAGACAATGCTTTTATCTTTAGTGAATCGAAGAGTTTTCTGGAATTTATTATCCGGAATATAAATAGCGAACAAACCTTTGATGGCTCTACGGTCTATACCAGTGCAAAAACTGAGTTAGCTGAGGCCTCTAGTATGCTCTTTGTTGCCAATAACAAAAAACTGGAAGCTGTTATTAGCGAATATTTACCAAAAAGCCTGATTCAGCAATACGGGGAAGCCAAATTCCCAGACCATGTTGCGGCTTTCCAGGTGGTGGCAGATCGCAACTTCTTTCATCTCAATTCCTTTGTGAAGAGAAAATCAACTGTTCGCAAAAGAAATACTGTCTCACCGCTTTTTACGGTACAGTTAGACGCAGCCCTTGCCAATGTGCCACAATTTGTCACGGACCACAGGAACAACAAAAAAGAAATCGTTGTACAGGATGTGGAAAACAACCTATACCTCATCTCTACCACAGGAAAGATACTCTGGAAAAAAGCGTTAGATGGTCTTGTTCAGGGGCGTATTGAACAAATAGACCTTTACAAGAATGGTCGTTTACAACTGGCCTTTACTACAAATAATCAATTTTTGGTACTCGATAGAAATGGGAAAGTAGTAGAACCCTTTAATAAATCGTTCTCCGGAGCTGCTTTAAATCCCCTGGCAGTTTTTGATTATGAAAACAACCGCAATTATCGGTTTGCTGTTACACAGGGCAAGGACGTAAAGATGTTCAACGGGAAAGGAAACATCGTAAAGGGCTTTGCATACACAAAAGCAGAAAGCACCATCCTTTATCCGCCAAAACACTTCCGTGTAGGTTCCAGGGATTATTTGGTGTTTATGCTGGCAGATGGCACACTTAAGATCCTGAACAGGACGGGCAGCACAAGGGTTGGGGTTTCAGAGAAGATCGATTTTTCCGAGAACGAAGTGTACCTCAACAACAATAGATTTATAGTTACTGATAAGACCGGAACCTTATTCGCAGTAGATACAAAGGGAAAAATAACTAAAACCAGATTTAATCTCAACGAAGGCCATGGAATAGATGCCACCAGCAAGACACTGAGCCTGATGAATGACAATGAACTTAGCATTAAAGGCAATAAAGCTTCTTTAGATCTGGGGGTATACACCAAGCCTCGGATATTTTATATCTATGACAAGATCTATGTGAGCGTTACTGATATACAGACCCAAAGGGCCTATGTCTTTGACAGTAACGCCATTCTCTTTCCGAACTTTCCCGTCTATTCTGCTTCTTCTATCGATCTATCTGATATAGACAATGACAGGAACATTGAGATCGTTGGAAAATTTGAAGACAACTCCCTGATAGTCTATACGATCAATTGAGTAACATAATTTCTCGGTCATTAGATTCTTTCATTTTTTAAATACAACTATTTTCAGTATTTTTAATAGTTAATCTTTTCATTATGAAACCACTACACCAACTTTC
This sequence comes from uncultured Eudoraea sp., assembly GCA_965368835.1. Lineage (GTDB taxonomy): Bacteria > Bacteroidota > Bacteroidia > Flavobacteriales > Flavobacteriaceae > Muriicola. The sequence goes on from CBDUON010000068.1 coordinate 4,632, forward strand.
CCGCTGTATTTTTATTCTTTGTTTAGTTCTAATTGGCATTCCTTCTGCCCAAGGTCAAATTTTGAAAAAGCTGAAGAAGAGTGCCGAAAGAGCCGCAGAACGCACTGTTGAAAGAAGAGTAGAAAAAGAAACCTCAGAAAAAACCGATCAGGTATTGGATAGTATTCTTGAACCCGGAAAAAAAGGTGAGGTTGCCAGGGATAAAGATGGCAATCCGATACCACAAATGGAGATGCCGGGATCTGGTGACCCCAATAGGCCCGGGGATACTAATACAGGCAATACCTCAGGGAACATGGATGGCCCTAAAGCGATGATGGTATATAGTAAATTTGACTATGTCCCGGGTGACAGGGTCATGTTCTATGAAGATTTTCAAAATGATTTTATTGGCGACTTTCCATCTAAATGGAATACAAACGGCTCTGGGGAAGTTGTAACTATCAATGAATCGGATGAAAAATGGCTCGAACTTATCTCGGGATATAATATCTATTTTATCCCAGATGTGCCAAAACTACCTGAAGAATACACCATAGAATTTGATGTAATGGCCATAGGCCTGTCCAGGAAAACCTCTTCCACGGCAACCTTAAGAGTAGATCTAACCGATGATACCCTCTTTAAGGAAGGCGCTAATTTTGTACATGCCCAAATTCCTTTTTGTCAGTACAGTCCTATAGGAATAACTATGGCGAATCATATTAACAATAAACGGGAAATTTACAGCACCGTAAGAGCAGATCTAAGGGATGAGGTCCTTAACAGACCCCATATCTCCATTGCTGTGAATAAAGAAAGGTTCAGATTATGGGTCAACGAAGAAAAACATATAGACATTCCGAGAATTGTACCTCCGGGAGCTGTAGCCAACACTTTAAAATTCCATATGAATAATTTTAAAGATGGTGAAGAACGCATTTTTATTACCAACCTTAAGGTGGCCGAAGGAGGCCTCGATCTAAGACGCACCTTAATTGCCGATGGTAAAGTAACTACTAACGGGATACTTTTTGAGGTGGGTTCTGCCAACATTCAACCACAATCAATGGGGATCATACGCCAAATCTCACAGGTATTGCAGCAAGAACAGGATATGAATCTAAAGATAATTGGGCATACAGATGCAGATGGAGGTGATGAAACCAATATGAAACTTTCCAAAGAAAGGGCGGAAGCAGTAAAAAAGGCCCTGGTATCTTTTTATGGAATTTCTGAAGGCAGATTAAGCTCAGAAGGTAAGGGAGAGTCTGAACCCATCGCTGACAATTCAACCTTACATGGGAAAGCTCAAAATAGAAGAGTAGAATTCATCAAACAATAAAGTTATTGATCAAAGACCATAAGTACTTTAATAGTCTTATTTTTTAATTACAGTTAGCTTAACGCAAATAGAACGTTTACTTCTATACTTTGGCTGGCTGAAGGAGCAGGTCTGATAAAAAAGAAAACCACTAAAAAGATTGGGATTTGGATTAATCAACTGGGAGTAAAGAGTCTGATGTCTCTGATGACACATTCAGATGGATATCCTCTCCACTGGTTTGCTCTTCAATGTGATATTCTACCAACAGCGGCTCCTTTGTATTTTCTGAGCCGTTTCCAGGAAAGAAAGTGCTTATGAGCACTCCTACTATACAAACACCCAACATAATACCTTTGTGGAAAAATTGAGTTCTAATGTTCGACATCTTGGTGGTAATTTATTGGTTATAAAAAAAGATTCTACGTACTACTAGACGAATAATTCACATAAATGTTACATAAGAAGTGGTAAAATCGGTCTGACTTCAAAAAGTCTGACCCTTGGGAAATCCCTGAATTTCATTGCCCTATGCTAAATCAGCCTCAAAAAGCTTCCCAAAATACAAACGTAATTTCTCCTGAACCTCTTCTGTGGAAATTTGTCTTCCCAACTCTGCATTTAGCGAGGTAACTCCCTTGCCTTTTATCCCACAGGGGATCATCAGGTCAAAATAAGACAAGTCCGTATTTACATTAAAGGCAAAACCATGCATGGTTACCCATCTGCTGGCACGTACGCCCAAGGCACAGATCTTCCGGGCAAAAGGAGTGCCTACATCCAGCCAAACTCCGGTCTCCCCTTTGGAGCGCTCCCCTTTCAGGCCATAGTCGGCCAGCGTAAGGATCACCATCTCCTCCAGTAATCGTAAATATTTGTGGATGTCCGTAAAGAAATTATCCAGGTCCAGGATAGGATAGCCCACAATTTGCCCTGGGCCGTGATAGGTAATATCTCCCCCCCTGTTTATTTTATAAAAAGTAGCCCCTTTCTCTCGTAGTTGTGCTTCGCTGACCAATAAGTTGGACATATCTCCGCTTTTGCCCAGGGTATAGACATGAGGATGTTCTACAAACAGAAAATGATTGGGCGTTTCCAATGAAGTGCCTTCCCTCCTGTTCTTAATCTTGAGGTCCACGGTCTGCTGAAAGAGCTCTTCCTGGTAGTCCCATGTCTCTTTATAATCCTTCAGGCCCAGATCTTTAATGGCCACCTTTTTATTCATAGGCCACAAAGATACGAGGATCAGTTGGGATTATTCAATATGATAAGAGCTGCAATTACCCCTGGCACCCAGCCACAAAGGGTTAGCAGAAAAACAATAATAAAGGACCCGCAACCTTTTCCTATAACAGACAGGGGTGGAAAAAGAATGGCGAGCAATACGCGTATAAAGCTCATTGATGAATGATTTTGATTGATGTATACTATAGGTCGTTAAATGATTAGAAATGTTACATAAAAAAAGACCCTGTCTAATGGACAGGGTCATATTGATTGCAAACTTTTATTTACCGTGAACTATTTTCAGTTTCCGATGGCGTGCAGAGCTCCTCAAGAGTGTCTTCAATATCTCCGGGAGTACTCATGATCTTCATAAAAGTTCCCATACTTAAATCTGGCCAGTGTAGGGCAATTCTATACTTTCCATGAAGCATTGTAGCTTTGTTCCCCTGCAAAATTATTTCATACGGTAAAGCTGCCACGTGATCTGCTCCAATCTTTGGTAAAAAATAGGATTCGCCGTCCTCTTTACTTTTCAAACCCACGCCAAAAACGGCAACTTCTTTGTCCGCGTATACCAATTTATATACCTCAACAGTATTCCCCTTTTTTGCCTTCAAATTATCCCCAATTACTTTTAAGCCTTCCTTAAATGAAGAAAATTCATAAAGGGTAACCGGATCTGTAAAATACGGCATCATGATCTTGTAATGATAATCCTTTAGTTTATCTGCTTTTACAGTTCCTCCGAAGGGTGTAAAATCATTTCCAATAGGCTCAAAAGCAAGCTTTAAATCTGAGCTGAACGCATCAAATACTCCTTTATAAGAAGTATAATTATCTCCTAAGTACGCTCTTAGAATGTAATCCGGATTGGTATAAGAAATGGTTACTTTACCATTTTTCTGCACCAGCCCTACTTTAAAAACTGCTGCCAAAGCACCCCTGTCCTGAACTTTTACTACGGTGTTTTTTAAATCACTCCTGGTAAATGCAATTACTTTTAAAGTACCGCTATTTGCAGGGTGGTACGATCCTAAAACCTGAAAGGAATTTTCTTTAAGTGCATTTATGATCTTTTCTGAAGCTTGCTCCATGGACCCATCGGTCTCCGTTATTTTAACATATGGCGCCAGGTCTTGCCCCAATGTGCTGAAACTTATCCCTAATACCAGGATAATGCTAAATAATTGCTTTCTCATTTTAATGTGATTTTATAGTTTATTACTTCCTTTTTGATATCAAATTCAAGAATTGCCGGTCCTTTTTACATATTCCCCGCCAAAGGCGCTGAAAACCATACATTTTAACCCAGCAAAATAACCATCTAATAAGCACTAATTCTATGACTTTTATCATAACCATCATTCCATTAGACCGAAATTTGATTAATAATTAAAAAGTAGCATTTCACTTTTTTTAAATAACGTAATTTTGCAATCTTAATAGGTATCATATGCAACTGTCTGAACAAGAAGTCATCCGGAGAGAAAAACTTTCCAAATTGCGCGAAATGGGAATAAACCCTTACCCTGCCGCCCTATACCCTGTTGATACCATGTCTTCTCAAATAAAGAAGGAGTATGTGGAAGGAAAGAAGGTGGTGATCGCGGGCCGACTCATGTCTCGCCGTATACAGGGGAAAGCTTCTTTTGCAGAACTACAGGATAGTGAGGGCCGTATTCAGGTCTATTTTAACAGGGATGAGATCTGTACGGGTGAGGACAAGACCCTCTATAACGAGATCTATAAGAAATTACTGGATATTGGGGACATCATTGGTGTTAAAGGCACTTTATTTACAACTCAGGTAGGAGAAAAGACCGTAATGGTCAAGGAATTTGTGATCCTGAGCAAATCGCTACGACCTCTACCCCTCCCGAAAAAAGATGCTGAAGGGCATGTTTTTGACGAATTTAATGATCCGGAACAGCGTTACAGACAGCGCTATGTAGACCTGGTGGTAAACCCAAAAGTGAAAGAAACCTTTGTAAAAAGGACCAAAATCACCAACAGCATCCGCAATTTTTTTAATGAGAAAGGTTATTTGGAGGTGGAAACCCCCATATTACAGCCAATCCCAGGCGGTGCCGCTGCCAGGCCCTTTATGACCCACCACAATGCGCTTAACATACCCTTATATCTGCGAATCGCCAATGAATTATATCTAAAGCGACTTATCGTAGGTGGCTTTGATGGCGTCTATGAATTTTCTAAAGACTTTAGAAACGAAGGAATGGACCGTACCCATAACCCTGAATTTACGGTTATGGAACTCTATGTTGCCTACAAGGATTACAACTGGATGATGGATACTACCGAGCAACTCCTCGAAAAAGTAGCCATGGATGCCAATGGAAGTACGCTGATCCCTGTTGGGAAGCACGAAATAAATTTTAAAGCGCCTTATCCCCGTATACCCATTTTAACTGCTATTCAGGATCACACTGGCCATAATCTGGCCGGAATGTCAGAAGATGAAGTACGGGAGATCGCAAAAAAACTGGATATTGATGTAGATGACAGTATGGGACTGGGCAAGCTTATAGACGAGATCTTTGGGGAAACCTGTGAAAGACACTATGTGCAGCCCACCTTTATTATAGATTACCCCAAGGAGATGAGTCCGCTTACCAAAGAACACCGCACCAATCCTGCACTCACCGAAAGATTTGAGCTTATGGTGAATGGCAAGGAATTAGCGAACGCTTATTCTGAGTTAAACGATCCCATTGATCAAAGAGAACGATTTGAAGAGCAACTACAATTGTCTGAAAAAGGAGATGATGAAGCTATGTTTATAGATCAGGATTTCCTGCGAGCACTGGAATATGGGATGCCCCCAACCTCCGGGATCGGCATAGGTATTGACAGACTTGTGATGTTAATGACCAACAATGCCTCCATACAGGAAGTATTATTCTTTCCTCAAATGCGTCCCGAAAAGAAGCCATTAGACCTGAGTGAGAATGAAAAGATCATCCTCGATCATCTAAAAGCTCATAATCCATCGCCCTTAACAGCCCTTAAGGAGAAGGCTGCCTTAAGCAACAAAGCGTGGGATAAAGGGATTAAAGGACTAACTGCTCACGGATTGGTGAAAGTAGCCAAGGAAGGGGAAACCCTGCTCTGCTCCCTGCAGTAGGCGCAGCATCGATGAACGGGGCATTTTGTGTTTATAATTACTTTATTATCAAGTACTTACAAAGCATATGCATCTCATCGAAAAGCTGTTAATTTTTCCAATATACCCCTCTTAAGAACGTTTTATAAGCGTGGAACCCCAAATCTGTGTTTATGAAAAAACTGTACTTACTGGGCGTATGCCTAATTCTATTTCTTTCTTGTTCGCAAGATGCAACCACCATCATCGATGAAAATCCCGATGAAGGAGTGGCCTTAGTAGCCTGTTTTGAAGTCAATTCACTTACCCTGAATGTGGGCGAAATGCTGGAGATCAGCAATTGCTCTGAAGGGGCTACTACCTATTTGTTCGATTTTGGGAACGGAGAAACGAGTGAACAGGCAAACCCTGCCATTAGTTTTGAAACAGGGGGCTCATATGATGTTACGCTTACCGTAACTAATGAAGCTCAGGAAAGCAAAACAAAGACCAAAACCGTCAATGTAGTCGTCATAGAAGCTGCCTATCTCTTTCCCGAGATCCCTGCAGGTTTTACCGGACTACCTTTGGAGAGCGGTATCAACCCTCTTACGGGGAACATCTATTCTATAGAGCTCTATCAGGATAATGAAGGAACAGGCGGATCTAAATACTTCTACCGCGAATTTGATGAAAACTTTCAATATGCTTCCAATTACATAGCAGATAAACCCTATAATACCGGCAGTGCTTTTGCAAATTTCTATGCCGATGGTGAAATAAATTTTGTTTTTGCACGGACCCTGGGCGGACTCTATGGAACACAGGAAGTGAATTATAATATTGTTTGGACCTTTCTGAATTCCATAAATTCAGCTACCAAACACAGTTACGGATATCTTCCTAATGGGACAGATGACCTGTACTTTGGTACTCAGGTAGATGGTGGCTTTTACAAAACTGCCATTGAAAAACGAAATAGCAGTGGAGATGCCTACGAAGTTGTTTTGAATAGCTTTGGTTCTGCTGATTCCATGATTGGTGATATGATTGAGGTAGATGGCGGCTATGTTGCCTATGGTGCGGTATTTACAAAAAATCTTTCACTCCCTTATGTATCAGACTACAAACCCTTGCTGGTCTTTTTTGACACCGCATTTAACGTTACTAGTTCTGTTATATTCGAAGATACAGCACTTTCCAGTGAGGTTGGTAATTGCAATGATCTCAATGGCAGTTACCATGTTACCGAGTTAAGCAATGGAAATCTGGTGATGTACAGCAATGGAGAAGTTCGGGTTTCGGATAGTGAAGGTAATTCCCTGACCAAGACCTACTATTCTGATAGCAGTAATATTCAGGCACTGGTTTCGCTGGGCG
>CBDUON010000069.1:0-11608 GCA_965368835.1 uncultured Eudoraea sp.
CTTCCCCTCCATTTTTTACAATATGATTATGTAAGCCTATGCCTTTTGTGGCATGGGAGGTTAAGGATAAAAACCTGTTACCCCTATTAATGTCTGCCATAACAGCCACCGGACCTAACCCATGGGTAGGGTATACATCTGCGTTCCGTTTTACCGAATGTTCGGTGCGCCAGCGCGCTTCAGAAATTGCCTTTTCTCCAAACTCTACTCCCCCTCCGTACGGTTGTTTCCCATTGTTGAATTTCACTTCGCGAAGATCGTGCTGATACCCGCATCTAAAATGAACCATTTCTCCAAAGACTCCCTTCTTTACCATGTTTAAAACAGCCAACACATCTCGTCTGTAATTAACATTTTCCAGGATCATCATATGTGTTCCCGTGGCTTCGTGGGTATTCACCAGATCCCAGCATTCTTCCAGGGTATTGGCTGCGGAAACTTCTACTCCGGCATATTTTCCGGCCTTCATCGCATCTACCGTCATACGGGTATGCCATAACCAGGGGGTTGCAATGATCACCGCATCAACCTCCTTTAACGCCAGTAAATTATGATAATCCATAGGGTCCTTCCCAAAGATGGCCGGTGTCTTTTTTCCAGCCTCAGCCATTAGCTTTTTACCAAGAGTAATTCGTTCTGGATCAACATCACAAAGCGCAGTGATCCGAACATCAGTCCGCAGAAGAAGATTTTTGAGGTGATTCGTGCCTCGTAGTCCAACCCCGATCAATCCAATATTTAGTTCTTCCTTTGAATTGGGCGTGTACATGGCTGAAGCCATAGTAGGGAGAACACTCATTCCGGCACCCACAATAGCGGTATTTCGAATAAAATTTCTTCTGCTGTTCATAATTCGTTTGTTACGATAATAGAAACTCAATTTATGAATTTCTGGCAGACAGTACAGGAATTGTATCTTAAAAACTTATTTTTGCGCCCAAAAGCAATTAATATGACCCTATTATTAATGGCTGCCGGAAGAGGCAGTAGGTATGGTAAACTTAAACAGTTCGATGGATTAGGTCCAAAGGAAGAGTTTCTAATGGAGTTCAGTATCTACGACGCACTGGAAAACGGCTTTGATCATATTGTTGTGGTTACTCAAAAGGATAACGTAGCTTATCTGAAAGAATATTTATCTTCAAAAATTCCTGGAACTGCGGCACTAGATGTAGTCTCTCAGGAATTGAGCGATCTTCCGGAAGGGATCAACTTTGAGGGAGAAAGAGCTAAACCATGGGGTACAGCCCATGCTGTATGGTCTGCAAGAAAGGTGATATCCGGACCTTTTGCAGTAATCAATGCCGATGATTATTATGGAAAACAGGCATATAAGAATGCGGCCGATTTTATTTTCAAAGATCCCAAGGATACCTCTTTTGGTCTTGTAGCTTACACTCTGAAAGACACCTTGTCTGAACATGGCTCAGTATCCAGAGGAGTATGTAAACAAAATGGAAAGGCCCTGCTCTCCGTGGAAGAACGAATTGCAATTGAAAAACAGCAAGATGGGATTGTGGACACAGATACCGGGATTAAATTTACTGGAGATGAATTGGTTAGCATGAACTTTTGGGTATGCAGACCGGTTATTTTCGACCAGATAGAACAAGACATTAAAAGCTTTATTGAAAAAGGTGAGAACATGGAAAAAGGGGAAGTATATCTGCCTTTTGTGATACAGGCCATGTTACAAGCCGGGAAAACCGAGGTAGAGGTCATTCCTTCTGAAAGTATGTGGTTTGGGGTAACCTATGCCGATGACAAGGAGAAGGCAATGGCTCAACTGAAGGAAATGACCATAGAAGGGCAATACCGTTCTCCCCTATGGAAGTAAGAACTCACTAAAAGTTCCTTATGGATAGTACACTTGCGGAAAAGGCTCTGGAGCATTTTGTAATTGAACGCAAGCACTATCAGGTGATCCCTATTGTACAAGGGTATATTAATCATACCTTCAAAATTGTAGATAAGGCTAACCCCATATATCTGCTGCAACACCTTAATCGCAATGTTTTTCAGGATATTGAGGGATTAATGCAAAATTTGGAGGCCATATTGCCTTTTTTAAACCAAAAAGGATATGCCTCCATTGATCTAATGCCAACCAAGGCAAGAACTGCACTATACAGAGATACAGATGGAGAATACTGGCGACTCATGACCTTTATCCCGGCGAGTATTTCATACAATACTACCATAGATCTTAAGGTTGCCTATGAATCTGGAAGAATACTGGGAATCTTCCATAGATTACTAAAAGATATTCCTCAAACTGCTCTTGTAGAAACTATTCCGGGGTTTCACGACCTCGATAAAAGAATGGCCGAATTTATTACGGCCAAAAAGAATGCTTCTCAGGATAGATTAGAAAAAGCTAAAAAATGGATCCTATTTGCTGAAACCACACTCAGTGTAATGGGGACAGATCATCCAAAAGAACTACCCTTTCGTATTTGCCACAATGATACCAAACTCAACAATTTCCTATTCTCAAAACAAACGGGGAAAGCTTTATGTCTGATAGATCTTGATACAGTTATGCCCGGGTATTTCCATTTCGATTTTGGAGATGCTATCAGAACTCTTGTAAATCCCAGTCGGGAAGATGAAAGAGATCTGAACAAAATATCTTTTGATCTTAAAATGGCTGATGCATTCCTGCAAGGGCTCAAAGAAAGTGAACTAAAACTTACTACAGCAGAAAAAAAAGCGCTTCCCTATGGGGCGGTGCTTATGCCATTCTTGCATGGATTGCGGGCTTTGACAGATTATTTAAACAATGATATCTATTATCAGGTAAGATATCCTGAACAGAATCTACACCGAAGCAGTAGCCTGTTTACTGTAGCTCAAAAGACACTGGATCATAAAGAAGAATTGGCCAATTCAGTTAGCAGTATCCTGGGAAATTGAGCTGATTTATTTAAAGGCTTGAATGCCTGTAATATCCGCTCCCGTAATCAATAAATGAATATCATGGGTTCCTTCATAGGTTAGTACAGATTCTAAGTTCATCATATGACGCATTATACTGTACTCCCCGGTAATACCCATTCCTCCTAACACCTGTCTTGCCTCACGGGCAATGTTGATCGCCATTTCCACGTTGTTCCGCTTTGCCATGGAGATCTGTGCCGTAGTGGCTTTTCCTTCATTCTTTAATTGACCCAAACGGAAAGCTAATAACTGAGCTTTGGTGATCTCAGTGATCATCTCAGCAAGTTTTTTCTGTTGCAATTGCGTAGCCGCGATAGGTTTTCCAAACTGAACCCGTTCTTTCGCATAGCGAAGGGCTGTATCATAACAATCCATAGCTGCCCCTATTGCGCCCCAGGCAATTCCGTAACGAGCAGAATCCAGACACCCTAAGGGTGCACCTAAACCACTTTTGCCCGGAAGTATATTCTCCTTTGGGATCTTTACATTGTCAAAAATTAATTCTCCTGTGGCCGAAGCGCGTAATGACCATTTGTTGTGTGTTTCCGGAGTAGAAAATCCTTCCATCCCACGCTCAACGATCAGGCCATGAATCCGTCCTTCCTCATTCTTTGCCCAAACTACGGCAATGTCTGCAAAAGGAGAATTTGAGATCCAAAGTTTGGCTCCATTTAATAAAAAATGATCGCCTTTATCTTTAAAATTGGTCACCATTCCGCTAGGGTTCGATCCGTGATCTGGCTCGGTAAGACCAAAACAACCCATGAATTCTCCGGAAGCTAACTTAGGCAGGTATTTTTTACGTTGTTCTTCAGTTCCGTAGGTAAAAATAGGATACATCACTAATGAAGACTGCACTGAGGCTGTAGATCGCACCCCGCTATCTCCACGTTCTATTTCCTGCATAATAAGTCCGTAACTGATCTGATCCAGACCCGCTCCTCCGTATTCGGCCGGAATATAAGGACCAAATGCACCTATTTCGGCCAGTCCTTTTATGATCTGCTTCGGAAATTCTGCTTTTTGGGCATATTCCTCTATGATGGGGGATATATCTCGTTTCACCCATTGCCTTGCCGCGTCCCGAATCAACAGGTGTTCATCACTTAACAAGTCATCTAATTGGTAGTAATCTGGTGCTTCAAAAAGATCGGGCCTCATACCTTATAATTTTTACCAAAGGTACTTAAAGGACTAAAACAAATCAATGGTAATAGAGAGATATTCCTTGGTGCTTATAATAAATTTTTAGCTGAGATCTTCGTTCATGAATTGCGCCAAAAGGGAATGAAAATGATGTACTCCTTGCTCTCGTGTAGGTGAAAATCTGCCTGCCTGGTAATAATGAGATCGTATCCCTTTGTGAACCCCTTCCACAACGGCCTCATCTTCCATTTCCACCTTATCCAGCCCTGTGCCGGCTCCTTTATCGAGCTTTGAAGGATCAAGAACATAGGTTAAAAAGGAAACTTTAGTCCGATTTAGGTTCAGAGGCTGAACCAGGTTAACTGAAAGTCCCCAGGGATAGAAATTAAACATCATATTAGGGAACACCCAGAAATAATAGGCTGCGATATCTTTTCCATAATCTATATGCCCCTTAGGGAGTTCAAAAACATTTTCAATCCCTTCAGCATATCCTATTTGTACATTGCAATAATCATAACGGATGGTTTCGTAATTCCCGTAATCTAAGACCGCATTCAGGTCGTCATGCACAAAGGGTATATGGAAGCCTTCCAGGTAGTTATCACAATACAAAGCCCAATGTGCATTGATAAAATAATCCTTGTCTCTTTTTGTGTCGCGGGTGAATTGGTGAAAAGGCAGAAAACCAACACGTTGGTCCATGACATCTATCACCTTTTGAAAATCGAACACCGCAGACAGCCCGGCAAAAAGGAACGGACCCCATTGTTTTACCGGAAATTCATGAAGGTTGTCACAGGGCCGTGGAAAATTGGTTGTCTCTTTAAATTCGGGCATATGCTCAAACTGGCCGTTTAAATCAAATCGCCTCCCGTGATACCCACAGATCATTTTCTTGTAGGTACCGGCTTTTTCTATTACCAGATTACCTCTATGTGTACAGACATTACTCAGACAATGAATCGCACCTTCTTTATCTTTTGTTAGCACCATTGGTTCTTCCAAAAAGTCTTCAAGAAGTACAAAAGGATGCGCAGCACCATTTAGATCAACTCTATTGATGTCACCGATCCATTGCCACGACTTATAAAAAATCTTGTTTTTTATGTCCTCAAAGATGGTTGGATCTTTATAAAAACTGCTGGGAAGGGTACTGGCTTTACTGATCTCCGGGTCGATGTTGAATTTTTTAGCCACTCTTCTATTAATTTGTACATTTAAATTTATGTAATTCTTTAGGATAATCCGCCATTTATAAAAATCTAACGAAGGACAAGAAAGAACCTGGAATCTGCATGAAATGGAAATATACCAAAGAACAATGAAAGATACGAAACTCCTCACCTCACATTCCGAATATCTTCCACTAGATTCCATTTATATTAACCCCGTTGCCAATGCCTTTATAGGGGATGTAAAGATCGCTGCCCAATGGAAAGCGTTGAACTACCTCTCGCCACCTGCCTATAAAATGGCATTAGAAGAGTATGCAAATTTTGAATCTGTTTTAAAGGATCATCATCCGGATGTTCGTTATTTTTCTGAGAACAAATCTCTTTCTTTAGATGCACTTTATTGCCGAGATGCTTCCATTGCCACAGATCATGGAATGATCCTCTGTAACATGGGAAAAGCCATGCGTGCTTTAGAACCAAAAGCCCAACACAAGGTTTACAAAGATGCTGGCATTCCTATTTTAGGCTGTATTGAATCTCCCGGAACGCTGGAAGGAGGTGATGTGGCCTGGTTAGACACAAATACCCTGGCTGTTGGGCATAGTTACCGCACAAATCCGGCAGGTATAGAACAATTAAAGGGACTCTTAATACCTCTGGGAATTGATGTGCTGGTAGCAGAATTACCTCATTTCCGAGGTCCGGCCGACGTTTTTCACCTTATGTCTGTTTTGAGTCCGGTAGATTCTAATTTGGCAGTGGTTTACTCGCCCTTAATGCCCATTAAATTTAGAAATGAATTGTTGGATAGGGGATTTGAATTAATCGAAGTAATAGAACCTGAATTTGATACCTTAGGCAGTAATGTCCTGGCTGTAGCTCCCAGAGATTGTATTTTGGTGAAAGGAAATCCAAAAACAGAAAAAGCCTTAGTGGATGCGGGATGCAAAGTAACATCCTATACAGGGAATGAAATCAGCATTAAAGGTGGTGGTGGACCTACCTGTCTTACCCGTCCTATCAAAAGACGACTTTGAGATCACATTTTTAGATAGAATTTCTCAGTAAGTGCAACATATGCAGATGTGTACACATGGCGTTTCTGTTCAATTACCAATATATCCTCTTCAACCCTGCCATTGTGCAATGAAAATGTAAGCATACTTCGCTTTATTTCAGCATTGGAAGTACCTTTTACACGAGTGACCTTTTGTAAGTGCAAGCCAACTTCCTCTGCCAAGTTCAAAAATATTGTTTCTTCCTTAAATGGAATAATAGTGGCAAATATTCCATGTGGCGATAATAATTTAGAAACACTATTCACTAATTCTATAAAAGGTAAAGTACTAGATTGCCTTGCCATATCTCTGGGCGCGTCCCCACTGGAAACATCTTCATTATAGAATGGAGGATTAGAAACAATAAGGTCGTAAGGATCCGCAACTTCTTCAACAAACATTTTTAGTGAAGCGTGGTAACAGAAAAGCCTGTCTGCCCAAGGAGAAGACTCAAAATTCTCCACACATTGCTCGTATGCATTTGGTTCAATTTCTATGGCATCTATCTCCTGCGCGTTGCTTCTTTGTGCCAGCATAAGTGCAATAATGCCAGTGCCACTACCAATATCTAAAATACTATTTGGGATAGAATCTAAGGGGGTCCAGGCACCGAGTAATACTCCATCTGTTCCTATTTTCATGGCACACCTATCCTGCTGTACAGTAAATTGCTTGAATTGGAAGGGTGTTCCCAAGGAGTAGAATTTTTGTAGTTCCGGAATTGACTTACTATTCAGTATCCAAATACAAAGATACAAGACCTTCCGGTGCTGTTATGTGAATGGTCTTATTAGGTCGGTCTATACGGGAAATGATCTCATCATTGATGGGGATCATCAGCTGTTTTCCTTCCTTTTCAGCTTCAAAAAGTGCCTGAGCAGCCGAATCATTAACGCTTGTAATGACTCCAATATTTCCATATACACTATCCATTAGAGTAAAACCTATTACCTCATGATAATAGAATTGAGTACCACTAAGTTTGGGGAGGAATTCCATCGGCAAATAAAGCTCAGAACCCAAGATGCGATCTGCATCCGACTCGTCCTTGATCTCTTCAAAGCGAACTCTCAATAATGAAGATCTGTGTAACGAGCTACTTTCAATAAAAAATGGAACCAGATTATTTCCTAATGAAATAAATACTGATTCCAAATTTTCGTATTGCTCAGGTTCATCGGTGTCAAGTTTGATCAACACCTCTCCTTTAAAGCTATATTTTGAAACGATCTTGCCCAGGTAGAAACAATCTTCCTTACGCATCAATCGGTTTCCCATTACTTTTTCTCTGCAGCAGGTTTAGCATCCTCAGCAGGGGCATCTTCTGCAGTCGGTGTTTCTTTGGCAGCGGCTTCAGGAGCAGCTTCTTCTGCAACAACTTCCGGTGCTTCTTCAGCAACAACTTCTGGTGCAGCTTCTTCTGCAACAACTTCCGGAGTTTTCTCGGCAGCAACTTCAGGTGTAGCTTCTTCCGTAACCACTTCCGCAGTTTCCTTGGCAGCAGCTTCAGGAGCAGCCTCTTCTGCAACAGCCTCTGGTAATTCAGCCTCTGCTATAGCTTGAGCTCTCTTATCAGCAACTTCTTTTTCTGCCTCAAGTGCTTTCTTCCTTTCTTCTTGTTGTGCCTTGCTTAGATTTTCTTCCTTCTTGGCAACCGATTTTTCTTTCTCTGCTACCCAAGCTTGGAATTTTGCTTCAGCTTGTTCCTCAGTTAGGGCTCCTTTACGGACACCTCCTAATAAATGATGTTTTAGTAAAACACCTTTATAAGATAAAATGCGTTTTGCAGTTTCAGAAGGCTGTGCACCATTATTTAACCACTCTACAGATTCATCCATCTTTACCTCAATAGTGGCAGGGTTGGTATTGGGATCGTAGATTCCTAATTTTTCAAGAAATTTTCCATCTCGTTTTGCTCGACCATCGGCCGCAACGATCCAATAAAATGGTTTTCCTTTTTTTCCGTGTCTTTGAAGTCTAATTCTAACTGGCATATCACATTAATTTTGTAGGGTGCCCGACCCTCGATTATTAATTCTTTGTTTTCTCTATTTATTAGAGCGTGCAAATATACACTTTCTATTTAATTTACCATATAATTCTCTTTCAGATTTGATGAGCTAATTATAGCGAAATATACATTAACACTCTTTATGAATTATTGTTAAAAAGCTGCTAAAGTCCCGTATTTACTTGACTTTTCGAGATTTTCTTATATCTTATATAAAGCTGTTGAAAGTCAACAGTAGATAATTTAAAATGAAGATAGATATATGAAGTACACTGAAAAAATTTCAAACAAGTTAAATGATTTACTAATTCTCACCTATGACGCAAAGCGTGGATATACTCTGGCGGCGGAGAAAGTTGAAAATCCGGCCATTAAAAAGTTTCTGGAAGATAAAGCCAATCAGCGCTACAATTTCGGACATGAATTAAAATCGGAGATCGTGGACTATGGCAAACTACCGGAAGATAGCGGAAGTCTCAAAGGAGATTTTCACAGAGCCTGGATGAACTTTATCACCACCATAAGTCCGAATGAAACCGAACGAATGTTAGAAGAAGTTGAACGCGGAGAAAAGAAGATCTTAAATTCATACAATGATATACTGGATAACAAAGAATGGATCTTGCCAAGTTCAACCAGAGATTTACTCGTAAAACAAAGAGAGGCGATTCGTTCAGCATTGGAAACCTCCAAAATGTATGAAGAAGTAGTCTCCTAATACCCAGAAATATTGAGTAGGAAAAAATCCGGTGAACTCCGGATTTTTTTATGGTTAATAACTCCTAAAAACTCAGCTTTCTATACCAGGTATAAATCCATAATTTTAACCCCTATCTTTCTATCCTAAAAAAGTTCTATGTACCTAATCTTTGATACCGAGACCACCGGATTACCAAAACGCTGGAATGCCCCTGTTACAGAGGTAGACAACTGGCCTCGTTGTGTTCAGCTAGCGTGGCAGCTGCACGATAGGATGGGAAATCTCATAGAACAGCAAGACTTTCTAATTCAACCTGAAGGATATGACATCCCCTATGATGCAGAACAGATTCATGGTATTTCCACAGAATTGGCGTCTAAAGATGGTATTCCACTGCATGAGGCATTAAATCTCTTTAAAGAAGTACTCAATAAGACACAGTTCCTGGTTGGACAAAACGTAGGTTTCGATATCAATATCATGGGTGCTGAATTCTACCGTTCAGGAGTTCAAAATTCCCTTGTAGAGTTACCTGTCCTGGATACCTGTACAGAAGATACTGCGCGCCTCTGTCAAATTCCCGGTGGTAGAGGTGGAAAATTTAAACTCCCAACCTTAACAGAGCTTCACGAATTCCTGTTTAATCAACCTTTTTCAGAAGCCCACAATGCAGCGGCAGATGTGGAAGCAACAAGCCGTTGTTTCTTTGAACTAGTGAGGAGAAGGTCGTTTACAAGTGAAGAATTAAAAGTACAGCCAGATTATTTTGAAGAATTTACAAAGCTTCATCCATCAGAGATAGCGTTGCTGGGCTTGACACATCGAAATCTGAAGGAAGCTTCCGCGGCGTTAAAATTACAACAGGAAGTAAAAACTCCGGAGATCTCAAAAGAGGAAATCAAAGCTAATATTAAGAGTTTAGAGGATACCACCTTTGTCCACCTCCACAATCATTCTCAATTTTCGGTATTACAATCCACTATTAAGATAAAGGACCTAATAGCTTCCACTGCAGAATATAATATGCCGGCAGTTGCGCTGACCGATCATGCCAATATGATGGGTGCCTTTCATTTCGTCAAGGAAGTAAAGGCGTATAATGCTGGGTTAAAAATAAAGAAAGAAAAGGCAGAAGAAGATGGAGAGGATTTTAATCAGCAAGAGATCTTACCTATTCTGGGCTGCGAATTCTTCGTATGTGAGGATCACCTTAATAAAAATCAGAAAGATTACGGGTATCAGATGGTATTATTGGCCAAGAACAAGAACGGGTATCACAACCTGGCCAAAATGGCCTCTCTGGCTTATACTGACGGATTTTATTATGTCCCCAGAATAGACAAATCTATTGTAGAAAAGTATAAAGAAGATCTTATTGTTCTCACAGGGAATCTCTATGGTGAAATTGCCTCCAAGATCCTGAATCTGGGTGAAAAGCAGGCTGAAGAGGCTTTGGTATGGTGGCACAACTTATTCGGAGATGATCTGTATGTAGAGTTGATGCGTCATGATCAGGAAGATGAGAACAGGGCCAATCCCGTTTTAATAGCCATGGCCCAAAAACACGGAATAAAATTAGTCGCCAGCAATAATACTTACTATTGCAAAAAAGAGGATGCAGAAGCTCATGACATTCTCCTTTGTGTAAAAGATGGAGAAAAACAAGCCACTCCCATAGGACGTGGCAGAGGGTACCGTTATGGCCTGCCTAATCAGGAGTATTATTTTAAATCCCCGGAGGAGATGAAAGCCTTATTTCAGGACGTTCCTGAGGCTATTTTAAATCTTCAGGAGATCGTGGATAAGATTGAAACCTATGAACTTGCACGGGAGGTATTACTACCTAAGTTTGAGATCCCGGAAGAATTTTTAGTGGCCGACGATTTGGAAGATGGCGGAAAACGGGGAGAAAATGCCTATTTAAGGCATATAACCTATTTGGGAGCCGAAAAACGATATCCAAGTTTAACCCCTGAAATTAAAGAACGAATAGACTTTGAATTACAAACCATTGAGAATTCGGGATATCCGGGCTATTTTTTAATCGTAGAGGATTTTATTCGGGAAGCACGAAATATGGAGGTATCTGTAGGTCCGGGACGTGGTTCGGCTGCCGGCTCTGTGGTTGCCTATTGTTTAAAGATCACCAATATAGACCCCTTAAAATACAATTTGCTTTTTGAGCGATTTTTAAATCCGGACAGGGTTTCAATGCCAGATATTGATATCGACTTTGATGACGAAGGGCGAGGGAAGGTCATGGATTATGTGATCAATAAATACGGAGCCAATCAGGTAGCACAGATAATAACCTATGGTACCATGGCGGCTAAATCATCCATCCGCGATACTGCACGGGTATTAGATCTGCCTTTGCCAGATGCAGATCGTATTGCCAAGCTCATTCCTACCATGTCCAAACTTGGTAAGATCTTCAACGTTCCTGAAGCGGAATTACGCAAGAAATTCAGGTCGGACGATCTCGACAAAGTAAATGAACTATTAAATATATCGGAAGGGGATGATCTTGAGGCCCAAACTGTAAACATGGCCCGGGTCCTGGAAGGTTCTTTGA
>CBDUON010000070.1:0-11347 GCA_965368835.1 uncultured Eudoraea sp.
CAGCGATTAGAAGGTAAATACGATGTGTTGTATACAGGTGAAAAAGGCAGGGCAGCTCATGAAATGATCATTGATTGCAGGCCTTTTAAGAAGAATGATATTGAAGTAACCGATATTGCAAAACGCCTGATGGATTATGGTTTTCATGCACCTACAGTATCATTTCCTGTTGCGGGAACTATGATGATAGAACCTACGGAAAGTGAAGGTTTGGCGGAATTAGATCGCTTCTGTGATGCCATGATCTCTATCCGTCAGGAAATAGATGAGGCTAATGCTGAAGATGGAAATAATGTATTAAAAAATGCTCCGCATACCTTACAAATGGTGACAAGCGATTCCTGGAACTTTGGGTATTCAAGAGAAAAGGCAGCATTTCCACTTTCATATGTTTCTGAAAATAAGTTTTGGCCAAGTATTAGGCGTGTAGACGAAGCTTATGGCGATCGTAATCTAATTTGTACCTGTGCTCCAATTGAGGCGTATGCAGATGCAGAGTAATTTACTCTTTATCAATCAATTACAATGATATCTAGAGTTTAGAAGTGTTTTTAAAACGTTCTATCACCTATTGAACATCGTATTTGAAATGAAAATTATTTCTTTTTATAGTAGTCTTTCTTTACATTTCATCTGTAAAATAACTAGTAGAGTATGAGTGTGGCAATTACCGGTTCGGGATCTTACATACCTCAGGTCCTGGTCCCCAATAAGGCATTTGAGGAAAATAATTTCTTAAATAGCGACGGCTCTGTTATTCCACATGCGAATAACGTGATCATTGAAAAATTTGAAGCAATTACGGGTATACGTGAAAGACGATACGCCAAAAAAGAACATAATACTTCAGACATGGCATTTATAGCGGCTGAAAATGCCATTAAAGATGCGAATATCAATGCCGAAGATCTGGATTATATCATCTTTGCACACAATTTTGGAGATATTTCCTTCGGGGTAACCCATGGAAATACATTACCTAGTCTGGCGACACGTGTTAAAAATCACCTGCAGATAAAAAATCCCAAATGTGTTGCTTATGATATTCTGTTTGGATGCCCGGGTTGGGTTGAAGGAGTGATACAGGCCTATGCATTTATCAAAAGTGGAATAGCCAAAAAATGTTTGGTGATAGGAGCAGAAACACTATCCAGGGTGGTAGATCCGCATGATAGGGATTCTATGATATATTCTGATGGTGCAGGTGCCTGCATCGTAGAAGAAAAAGAGGGAGCAGGTGAGATCCTTGCACATAATTCTGCTACTTATGCCAATGAAGAGGCCTACTTCTTATTTCACGGATCTTCCTATGATCAGGAGATTCCTGATGATCTTAAGTATATTAAAATGTACGGACGAAAGATCTATGAATTTGCCATTAGTTATGTTCCCGGAGCCATGAAAGATTGCCTGGACCAAAGCGGAGTCTCAATAGATGAACTAAAAAAGATCTTTATCCATCAGGCCAACGAAAAAATGGATGAGGCTATCGTAAAACGCTTCTATCAATTGTATGACAAAGAGATGCCCGATGGTGTCATGCCTATGAATATTCACGAACTAGGGAATAGTTCTGTAGCCACTGTTCCCACCTTATATGATATGGTTAGAAAGGGAAAAATAGAAAATCAGCAGCTTACAAAAGGGGATGTTGTTATATTTGCGAGTGTAGGCGCCGGTATGAATATCAACGCCATTGTTTATAGATATTGATGGATGTACGAAGCTAATTTTCCCAAAAAAAGATATAAGAATACCCTATCCTTTTTACAAAAACACATTGAAACCTCCCAAACTATTCTTGATCTTGGGGTAGAGAACCCTTTTACCCAAATTATGCGCGATCATGGGTATACCGTGACTAATACGAAGGGGGAAGATCTCGATATCAATCTTTCGGAAGTTTTATCCTCAGATGCTCCTGTAGTAACCGCTTTTGAAATATTCGAACATTTGCTGGCTCCTTTTAATGTGCTTTCTAAAATGAAGGCAGAAAAATTAGTGGCCAGTGTACCTCTAAGATTGTGGTTCTCTCCTGCTTACCGAAGTAAAACAGACGAATGGGACAGGCATTATCACGAATTTGAAATATGGCAATTTAACTGGCTGCTGGAGAAAGCAGGCTGGAAGATCATAGACCAGGCTACGTGGACACACCCGGTAAATAAGATAGGAATTAGACCTATTTTACGTCATTTTACCCCTCGCTACTACATAGTGTATGCGGAAAGAATTGGGCCTGCAAAAAAATGAGGTACAGTAAACTACAAGGCAACTACTCAAGGCAATGAACTATTACATTATCATTCCCGCTCATAATGAAGAGGTATTCCTTAGGGATGCCCTCGAAAGTATAATTGCTCAAACCCTAACTCCAAAAAAAGTAGTTGTGGTCAACGACCATTCGACCGATGGAACCGCCGGCATTATTGACGAGTTTGCCTCCAACTATCCTTATTTTGAAGGAGTTCATATCCAATCTTCTGATGAACATTTACCAGGGAGTAAAGTAGTAGCAGCTTTTAAAAAAGGGCTGCCTCTCCTGGATGAAGACTATGATTTTATAGTCAAATTAGATGCAGATGTAATACTTCCTCCTAACTATTTTAAAAGCATAGCAGCAATTTTTCGATCTTCAAAAAAGATCGGGATCGCAGGTGGATTTGCCTACGAAATAAATGATGATGGAGAGTGGGCGTTGAATCATCCCATGGACATTGATCATGTAAGGGGTGCATTTAAATCGTATTCCAAAGCCTGTTTTAAGGCTATGGGTGGCCTCAGGACCGCCATGGGCTGGGATACGGTAGACGAGTTACTGGCACAGTACCATGGCTTTGAAATTGTTACAGATACCAACTTAAAGGTGAAGCATCAAAGGCCCATAGGTGCAGCTTATAACAGCAAAGCCAGACGTTCTCAGGGCAAAGCAATGTATCTTATGCGTTATGGATTGGTTATCTCACTAATCGCTTCCTTCAAAATGGCATGGAAAAACAAGAAATTCAAGATCATACGAGACAATCTACAGGGGTATTTGGAGGCCAAAAAACAAGGAATTCCCTTTATTGTCACCAATGAAGAAGGTGCGTATATCCGAAACTTACGCTGGAAAAGAATTCAAAAAAAACTAATCTAATGCTTCTTTAATCGGACTTCCGGTTGTACCACTGGGAAATGAAATTCCCAATAAAGCAGAAATGGTTGGAGCTATATCAGTGATTTCAGTTCGCTCAACAGTACTCCCCTTTTGTATCCCCTTTCCATAGAATAACAAGGGAACATGTGTGTCGTATATATAAGGAGATCCATGAGTAGATCCCGTTTCAGGATAGTATACTACGTTAGGATCCAACACCAGCATTACATCTCCGGAACGTTTTTGGTTATATCCATTCTGCATGATATATGGAATACCTTTAGTGTATTCATTCTGAGTCAATTGATGCCCGGTAAATACTCTGCTAATACCGTCGTAACTTAACAATTCTTGTCCTATAGCATGTTGTACATCTTCAACTTTTAGATCGAGGTTAAGGATTACTTTATGATCTAAAAAGAACGAAGCATTACTATAATTTCTGACCAGCTTTGCATCTCCATAAGTAAAGGACATAAAAGCACTAAACTTCGTACTCATCCCTTTAGAATCCATATAACCTGCAGGAATCTTCTCGTCGCGCAAATACGCTGGGACATCTACAGCCCCGTGATCTGAAGTAAGAAAAACTACATACTCTCCGGCACCTATCTTCTTATCGAGTTCTTTTAGCAATCGTTCAAGGTCCAGGTCCAGACGTAAATAAGTATCCTGAATCTCTTTAGAATTTACTCCGAATTGGTGACCCACATAATCTGTACTGCTAAAACTAATTGCCAAAAAATCTGTGATATCATCCTCTCCAAGTGACTCACCATCTATGGCAGCCAAAGCAAAATCTGCTGTGATGCTATTTCCATATGGTGTAGCTTTTAAAATATTGAAATGACTGTTGGTTTCCCAAATAGCAGGCAGATCGTGAGGAAATACTGGTGCAGATTCTCCGCCAAACAGGCCTTCATACATATTATCATCCGTTCCACTTTCAACATAGGTCTTTATGTCTTTTAAAGTATTCCATGGCTTTTTATACTTTTCACTTGCATTGGATCTATTGAAATCTCTAACCCATTTAGGCAGTTCCTTCATATAATATGAACTACTGATCCAATCGCCTTCCAAACCTCCATTATACCAATAGGCCGCATTTGCCATATGACCCCCTGGCAAGACCGCTCCCCGGTCTTTTAATGCAAGGGCAATTACCTTTCCCCTTTTTTCAGTAAACAGCCGTAATTCATCTGTAATGGTACTCACCGTCATCCATTTCGGAGACATCTCTCCAGTATCTAAATCTGTCCCTACTGAAGTATAATTTTTGTCCGAAGCACAGTATACAATGCTACTAGAGGCCTTATCGAACCAGCTATTCCCAATAATTCCATGAGTAGATGGGGTAGTTCCTGTATAAATGGAAGCATGACCTGGTCCGGTAGATGTTGGCGCATAATTATAGTGGTTATTTTTACAAGTAAAACCACCATTCACCATACGTTTAAAACCGCCCTCACCATAATGATCCCAAAATCGTGTCAAATAATCATAGCGCATTTGATCTACTACGATCCCAACAACCAGTTTTGGTTTGGTAGCGAGTGCGTCATTGGAAGAATTTTGTGCGGAAGTTGTAGGTAAAAGTGAACCAAAGCTGAAACTAGCCAGTATCAGCAAAACGTGTAATTTTTTCATACTAAAATGCTTATTTACCAAAAATAATTAAATAAACCCTATAAATTTTAATTCAGGGGTATATCACCGTTAATATTATTATTTTTACAGCAAGAACCATTCCATCGCCCATGAATTATGTATCCTCTATTGGCAGTTACACTATAATGGTTCGTGAGGTTTTTAAAAAACCGACCAAGTGGCCAATAATGAAAGCTCTTATTCTAAAAGAAATTGATGAACTCATCTATGGGTCTATGGGGATCATCATTTTTATATCTTTCTTTATTGGAGGGGTTGTAGCTATCCAAACTGCACTCAATATTACGAATCCGTTAATTCCACGTAATCTGATCGGCTTTGCAACACGGCAGTCGGTTATCCTGGAATTTGCACCCACTTTCACCTCCATAATTATGGCCGGAAAAGTAGGGTCTTATATTACTTCGAGTATTGGCACCATGCGGGTTACCGAACAAATTGATGCCCTGGAGGTAATGGGAGTAAATTCATTGAATTACCTGGTATTCCCCAAGATCATTGCTATGTTTTTATATCCCTTTGCCATTGCTATCGCTATGTATGTTGGGATATTTGGCGGATGGATCGCAGGTGTTTTCGGAGGATTTAGCTCTAGCGCCGATTTTATTGAGGGGCTTCAGTTAGATTTTATACCATTTCATGTTACCTATTCTTTTCTCAAATCGGTTGTATTTGCATTTGTTATTGCCACCGTCCCCTCTTATCATGGGTATTATATGAAAGGAGGCGCATTAGAAGTTGGAAAAGCCAGCACCACTGCCTTTGTTTGGACCAGTGTTGTGATCATTATACTAAATTATGTCCTCACTCAACTCTTATTAGGCTAATGATAGAAGTAAATGACATACATAAATCATTTGGAGATGCCCATGTACTCAAAGGGATCAGCACCACCTTTGAAGAAGGAAAAACAAACTTAATCATAGGTTCTAGTGGTTCCGGAAAAACGGTATTCATAAAATGTCTTTTAGGTTTATTAATACCGGAACAAGGCACCATTAGTTTCGATGGCCGTATTTATTCGGAATTAGAACCTAGTGAAAAGCGCGATCTGAGACAGGAAATGGGCATGGTGTTTCAAGGCAGCGCCCTCTTCGATTCAATGACCGTGGCAGGGAATGTTATGTTTCCTTTGGATATGTTTACCAAACAGTCTAAATCAGAAATGTTAGACAGGGTAAATTTTGTATTAAAACGAGTGAACTTAGCTGACGCACATAATAAATATCCGTCGGAGATCTCAGGTGGGATGCAAAAGAGGGTTGCGATCGCCAGAGCGATCGTCATGAAACCCAAATACCTGTTTTGTGATGAACCAAACTCTGGCCTCGATCCCAGAACTGCCATCATCATAGACAATCTCATCCAGGAAATTACACAGGAATACGATATCACTACTGTAATTAATAGTCATGACATGAATTCGGTCATGGAAATTGGAGAGAAGATCATCTTTTTAAAAGACGGTCTAAAGGAATGGGAAGGTTCTAACAAGGAGATCTTTAAAACAGACAATGCCGCTGTCACCAATTTTGTGTATTCCTCAGAGCTTTTCAAAAAAGTTCGTCAGATGTATATTGAAGAACGCAATTAATTTACAGCGCTCTTTACAATTACCTTATCATCTTTTAACCGAATCTTTAACCAGTCGTTTAATTTTCTTGATTCTGTGCTGATCATTTCTTCATTTGCCGGGTCTTTCCATTTCACTTCAAACACCGGAATAGTATCCTGTGAGTTAAAATCTGTGGTAATGACATAGGAGAAAGACAAAGAAAACAGATTGTCATAATTGCTCTTTGCCTCTGCACTGATATCATTAAAAGGGATCTGTTTTTTGGCATATTTACTTAAGGCCGCCAATTCCTGTTCTAAAAGTTGGATGCGTTCATCCTTATTGAGTAATTCAGCTTTTTTTGATTCATAGAGTTCACTCACATAATTGAACTTTTCTTCTGAATCATCCTGCCCTCCCTGAAATATCTTGAGGTTGCAATTCTTTAATTTGGAGTATTGACCCATTTGATTTCTCCAGGTAGCGATCACATTCTCCGGAATGGATTCATCGCCCATGGTCACTAATTCAATGCTCGACTCACCGTCCGGATTATATTTAATCTCCGTCAAATTTTTCATATATCTTCCGCTATCCTTAAACTGGTAGATTGCAATGGTCTCATTAATGAGTAGATCGGCCTGTTTCATAAAGCGCGATTCCTGAAAAACATTGTAAAATGTAAATCCGGCAGGGATCATCACCAACAATGCAACCAGAGAAGCAATTCTTCCAATCCTTCTCCGCTTTATAGAATCTACATATTTCACCATAGGAAATCGCAACAGTTTTAAAACCAAAAATGTTGCAAGTCCTATAAATATGGTATTAATGGTAAACAAATACATAGCTCCTGCGGCAAGTTCATAATTCCCGATTGCCAATTCAAAACCTACGGTACATAGTGGTGGCATAAGAGCTGTAGCAATTGCCACCCCAAAAATCACACTTGCTATTGTGCCTTTCTTAGCCCTTGCAATTACCAGCGCAAGTCCACCAAAAAAAGCAATAAGAACATCCCTTATATCTGGTTGGGTGCGCGCCAGGAGTTCGGAAGACTCATTTCGCAGTGGAAAAAAAGCAAAAAACAGATAGGCCGTTAAAACACTAAGAACTACCATAACAGCAAAACTTCGCAAAGATCTTCTGAGGGTGTCCACATCATTAACTGCTATGGACAAGCCCATGCCCAGAATAGGTCCCATAAGAGGACTGATAAGCATGGCTCCGATCACTACCGCAGACGAATTTGTATTTAATCCTATAGAAGCAATAAAAATAGAACATACCAGGATCCATGCCGTATGCCCTTTAAAAGGTATATCAGCAATAATAGCTTCCTTGGTAGCTGCCTTGTCTGTATTCTTTCGGATATCTAACAACTCCGTCAGAAATACTTTGGTAGAACCCAGAAACCCCTTAAACTCCTTTTTTACATCTTCTGCACCTTTTATATCGTCCTTATTCGATGTATCTGTCTCCTTCTTCATATTTGATTCAATTATTAACCGTACTGTTCGCCAAAGGTGGCTTTTGTGGTCCTAACGATCTCTTTAATATCCTGTTCCTTTGCTTTAGGCACAATAAGCAAAATGTCTTCCTTATCCACAATGATATAATCTTCAAGTCCGTCTATTACTGCTATCTTACCTTTGGGTAAACTCACCATATTTCCTCTGGATTCCATGTCCAGTAACTTCCCGTTAACTACGGCATTTTGCTGATCATCCTTCTCTAATTTATCATAAAGTGAACCCCAGGTACCCAGATCATTCCAGTCAAAACTGGCCGGCAACACATAGATGGCCTTCGATCTCTCCAGGATAGCATAATCTATTGATATATTGGCTGCCTTTGCATAGTTCTCCTGAATAAACCCTGCTTCATTCCCTGTATTGTAGGAAGGGATCCCGGCTTGGAATAATTCATATTGATCTGGTTGATGTTCTTTAAAGGCATTAACGATGGTTTGTACACTCCACATAAAAATGCCTGCATTCCACAGAAAATTACCCTGATCTAGAAACGACTTTGCAGTTTTGTAATCTGGCTTCTCTCTAAATTGCTTTACTTCCTTTAAAGAATCTGTTTGATCTTTATTGAATTCTATATAGCCAAATCCGGTATTTGGAAAGGAAGGTTGTATTCCCAAAGTACAAAGTACTTCTTCCGTTTCACACTTTTGAAAGCACTGAGTAACATCTTTTGCAAATGCAGCTTCGTCCTCTATCCAATGATCACTTGGTGCCACGATCATTACGCCATCCGGATTCATCTTCTGAATTTTAAGAGCGGCATATAGGATACACGGAGCGGTATTTCTCATGGCAGGTTCTAGTACAACCTGCTCTTGTTGAATCATGGGTAATTGCTCCAGGACCAGATCATTATAGCGTTCGTTAGTTAAGATCAAAATATTCTGAGTTGGGACAAAGGTATTTAGCCGCTTAAAAGTCTTTTGGATAAGCGTATCTCCTGTGCCCAGCATATCGTGGAACTGTTTAGGGTTCTTAGTGGTACTCACGGGCCAAAACCTGGATCCTACACCGCCTGCCATTAAGACCGCGTAATAATTCTTATTTTTCATGAACAAATTCTTTTAAAAGTTCTACCTCAGCATTAGGTTGAAATAAATACATTCTGCCTGTACTTACCTCAATACATTCATATCGTTTCACTTTCCGATTGCCCTTTTTAAATACTCGGCCATTGTATAATCTAAAAATACTTCCAATAGGCAACTCATATACAAATGTATTATCTGAAGGCGGATCATAATTCTTTAAAGCTATAGCTAATCTTGCATCCGTACTACTGCTTGCCTTTGGATTGCGAAAATGTTTTGCCAAAAGGGGTAAAAGGGTAGAAGGAAATATCTCAGGTCTTAAGAATGGAAGCATTAGATATTGAAAAGTGTTTTTCCATTCCTTTCCATGTGGTTTTATACGCCTCCCATATGCTTCAAAGGCTACCAGATGGGCTATTTCGTGAATTAGTGTAATAAGAAATCTATAGGGATTAAGATTCGCATTTACGGTAATCTGATGAGCACCACCAGGCATTAGTCGGTAATCACCATGACGTGTTATTCTTTCGTTAACCACCTTTAGGTGTACCTTATTATTCTTAATAAGTTGTAGACAAGGGGCTATTGCCCGTTCTGGCAGATACTTCTGCAAAATGCGATCCATAAAACAAAAATAAGGTTTCTACTACTTCCTGATACTTGAAATTGCCCAAATTAAAACAACCCTTTACAGGAATAGGTATCTTTATCTAAAGTCCGACTTGTCATGATACGATCTATTTGTTTTGTTTTTTTTATCGTTCTCCTCAGTTCCTGTAAAAAGGATGATGGTGCTCCAAATAATGCTTTGGAAGGCAACTGGAGGTTAATTGAGATGTACGCTGACCCGGGAGATGGCAGTGGTGACTTTCGTCCTGTGAGTAGTGAAAAGATCATAACTTTTAAAACAGACGGCACCTATTCCTCTAATGGCAATGTTTGCGAATTCTCTTCCCTGGCCAATGAGGATACACAAGGAAGCTATCTTGCAATGGATATAGGATATAAAATTATTTGTGAAAGCGAATTTTCTACTGAGCTAAGGCTGGAGGTACGGGAAGGATATTTAATTGTCTCGTTCTTCTGTATTGAACCATGCCAGCAAAAATTTCAAAGAATCTAGTATTCTAGGGGGTAGATTTGGATACCTGCAGTAATTTCCCATTATAAAGATGTTGTCCTGTAAGAGCAAAATCCATTATATAACTTGCCATTTGGGCAGCTGTTACCGGGGCCTTATATCCGGGAAAAGCCTCTTCTAACATTTCTGTTTGTACCGCTCCAAGAGCAAGCACATTAAAGGAAGGACCCGTTTCTTTAAATTCTTCCGCAAGTAACTCTGTTAAGGTTATTACAGCTCCTTTACTTGAACTATAGGCAGCTAAACCGGGAAATTTAGAGCTCCCTTGAACACCTCCCATAGAACTAACCGTAACCACATGTCCATTTTTAGTCATAAAAGGTATAACAGTTCGGCTAAGTGATGCAACTCCAAATACATTTACCCGATACACATTTTCGAACATTTCTGAAGTGGTATCCAGGAATGGCTTATTGACGAGCATTCCGGCATTATGGATCAAAACATCTACTTCTTTCCAATGGGCTTTAATAAAGTTAGATACCTTCTTAAGAGATAAATCATCCGTAATATCGAAGGGGAAGCTGTGAATGTTCTTCAGATTCAATTCGCGCATCGGCTTATCATTTCTTGACAAGGCCAATACCTGGTGCCCTGCCCCGGCAAATAATTTTGCCAGCTCAAAGCCTATTCCTCTGCTGCATCCAGTGATGATTATATTTGCCATTAGTTTAGAACGATCTCTTTAGTGCTTGCGTTAGTGATCCCCTGAACCACCGGGATCATTTTATTCACAACATTGGCCATATGTGAGAAATCCATAATATCTGCTTCATCACCAACTTTGTGATAATGGTCAAAGTTTGTAAAATCGAAGGTAGAAAAGGTATGTGCAGGGATCTTAAAGACCTCATAAAAAGGGTAATTATCCGAACGTTTAAATAAATTATACCCTTCTGCTGTGGGTAAAAAGCCTACGATTTTCTCTTTGGAATAGGAATTACTAACAGGGCCAATATTGGAATTATTGAACCCGGTAGCATAAACCAGATAGTCCTTATCTTTCATAGGTGCACCTGTCATTTCAAAATTAAGTACCGCGTATAGATCAACGCCGTCTGCTTTCATTTTCTCAGCGAGGTGTGCAGATCCTTTAAGTCCCTTTTCCTCTGCGCTAAATAAGGCAAAAATCATGGTACGTTTATTGGTCCCGGCTTTGGCGAAATAACGGGCTAACTCTAAGACTGTGGCAGTACCACTGGCATTGTCATTAGCACCATTCGCAATTGAATCTCCATTTTGTGTATTAATCACCCCAATATGATCATAGTGGGC